>NZ_JALQCX010000047.1:0-123162 GCF_023241665.1 Pseudomonas morbosilactucae
GAACGAAAACGAACCGAAAGATTCGAGATGCTCACAAAACACCGAAAGCTATCACATACCCAATTTGCTGAAGCGAGGCCATCTGGTCACGACTCAGTACCCGAATTTCTTGACGACCATAGAGCGTTGGAACCACCTGATCCCATCCCGAACTCAGCAGTGAAACGATGCATCGCCGATGGTAGTGTGGGGTTTCCCCATGTGAGAGTAGGTCATCGTCAAGATTAAATTCCGAAGCCCCAATTGCGAAAGCAGTTGGGGTTTTGTTTTTGCGCGAGAAAAAAACTTTTATCCGTTGATGCAACCCTCGCGTTACTGCTTCAGGCTGCCAGCACCCAGCCACAGTGCTAAGGTTCGCCCCTAGCTTTTTGCATTTTCCAAGGAAGCCTTTATGCCGGACACCACGTCCCTCAACGCCGGTTTCATGGTGGTTCACGGTAATCGCCTGGATGAGCTGCGCAGCCTGGTGGTCAGCTGGATGCGGCGTTATCCCCTGGCGCCCTTGGAAAATGAAATCGCCCTGGTGCAGAGCAACGGCATCGCCCAATGGCTGAAGCTGGCTTTGGCCGAAGACCCTGAAGATGACGATATGGGCGGTTGCGGTATCGCCGCCGCGATCGACGTGCAATTGCCCGGCAGCTTTATGTGGCAGCTCTATCGCATGGTCTTGGGACGAGATGAAATTCCGCCCAAGTCCCTGCTGGATAAAGCCCCGCTGACTTGGCGCCTGATGCGCTTGCTCCCTGAACTTATCAACGAGCCGCACTTCGAGCCGTTACAGCGCTTCCTGACCCACGACACCGACCTACGCAAACGCTACCAACTGGCCGAGCGCCTGGCGGATCTGTTCGACCAATATCAGGTCTACCGCGCCGACTGGCTGGAAGACTGGGCCGCTGGCCGGCATCAGCTGCGCAACGTGCGTGGAGAGGCCAAGCCCCTGACCCCGGCCAATGCCTGGCAAGCTGAACTCTGGCGTGCCCTGCTGCTGGATGTGGGGGAGGAAGGCATGGCGCAAAGCCGCGCCGGTGTGCACCAGCGTTTTATCGAGCGGATCAACAGCCTTGAAGTGGCGCCCAAGGAATTACCCTCGCGAGTGATCGTTTTCGGGATTTCTTCGTTGCCCGCCCAAGCCCTGGAAGCCCTGGCTGGTCTGGCCCGTTTTAGCCAAGTCCTGCTCTGCGTGCACAACCCTTGTCGTCACCATTGGGCAGACATCGTCGCCGATAAAGACCTGTTGCGGCACCAATACAAACGCCAAGCGCGTAAGGCAGGCATGCCTATGGCGCTGGACCCGCAAACCTTACACCAACACGCCCATCCGCTGCTGGCTGCCTGGGGCAAACAGGGTCGTGACTACATCAATCTGTTGGACAGCTACGACGATCCCAACAGCTATCGTTCGGCCTTCCGTGACGGTCGCATCGACCTGTTCAGCGACGCACAGCCGCACAGCCTGCTCAACCAACTGCAGGATGACATCCTCGAACTGCGCCCCTTGAATGAGACCCGGGAACACTGGCCCGCCGTCGATCCGCAAGACGATCAGTCGATCCGTTTTCACATTGCCCACAGTGCCCAGCGCGAAGTGGAAATCCTCCACGATCAGTTGCTGGCTCGCTTCAGTGCCGACCCTGATCTGCGTCCTCGGGACGTGATCGTCATGGTCCCCGACATCGACAGTTACGCGCCACACATCCGCGCCGTATTCGGCCAGCTGGAACGTGATGACCGACGCTTCATCCCCTTCACCCTCACCGACCAGGGCCAACGCGGCCGCGACCCCTTGCTGATCGCCGTGGAGCACTTGCTCAAGCTCCCCGACAGCCGCTTCCCGGTCAGTGAGATTCTCGATCTGCTGGACGTCCCCGCCTTGCGCGCGCGCTTCGGTGTGGAAGAGGCCGACCTGCCGACCTTGCACCGCTGGATCGAAGGTGCGGGCATTCGCTGGGGCATGGACGCGCCACAGCGTGCAGCCCTCGGTTTGCCTGAAGAGCTGGAGCAGAACAGCTGGCGTTTCGGCCTGCGGCGCATGCTCCTGGGATACGCCGTGGGCCGCTCCGACGCCTGCGAAGGGATTGAGCCCTACGACGAAATCGGGGGCCTGGACGCGGCCTTGATCGGCCCGTTGGTGGCCCTGCTCGACGCCTTGCAGATCGCCTATCAGCAACTCACCCAGCCCGCCAAACCGGTTGAATGGGGTGAGCGCCTGCAGCGCCTGATGCAGTTGTTCTTCCTGGCCAGTACCGAGCACGACGACTACCTGCTTGGCCAACTGGAAGACCTGCGAGAAACCTGGCTGGAGACCTGCGAATCCGTTGGCCTGCAGGACGCGCTACCACTGACCGTGGTCCGCGAAGCCTGGCTGGCCGGCCTTGACCAAGGGCGCTTGTCGCAACGCTTCCTGGCCGGCGCGGTGAACTTCTGCACCCTGATGCCGATGCGTGCCATTCCCTTCAAGCTGGTCTGCCTGTTGGGCATGAACGACGGCGATTACCCCCGCGCCCAACCGCCCCTGGATTTCGACCTGATGGGTAGCGACTACCGACCCGGTGACCGCTCCCGGCGTGAAGACGACCGCTACCTCTTGCTGGAGGCGCTGCTGTCTGCGCGAGACCAGCTTTACGTCAGTTGGGTCGGTCGTAGCATCCGCGACAACAGCGAACGCCCTGCGTCGGTATTGATTGGCCAGCTACGCGACCATTTGGCCAGCGGCTGGGCCCTGGGCGACCCGGAGCATTCGCTGCTTGAAGCCTTGACCCAGGAGCACCCGCTGCAACCCTTCAGTGCTCGCTACTTCCACGACGGCGACACGCTCTTCAGCTACGCCCGGGAATGGCAGTTGCTGCATCAGGATCAACCCGAACAGGGTGCGGTGGAACTGTTGCCGCCTTACCTCCAGGAAGAGCCCTTGAGCCTGGCTCAATTGCAGGATTTCTTACGCAATCCTGTGCGGCATTTCTTCAGTCAGCGTCTGAAAGTGTTTTTCGAGGCCCTGGAAGCGCCCCTGGCCGATGAGGAGCCTTTTGTCCTCGACGCCCTGCAACGCTATAGCCTCAGCGACAGTTTGCTGGAGGCCGCATTGAACAGCGGTGACCCCGAGCACGCCCTGCAAGCCCAAGCACAACGCCTGCAAGCCAGCGGTCTGCTGCCCATGGCCGGTTTTGGCGAATGCCTGCAACGGGAGTTGATCGAGCCCCTGCCTGACCTGTTGCAACGTTATCAACAGCTGTTGAGCCTGTGGCCTACGCCCCTGACCAGCGCTTCGCCCATCAGCCTCGAACTGGGCGGTGTGTTGCTGGAAGGTTGGTTGAGTGGCCTGCATCAGCGCAGTGACGGCGGGCTGCTGTCGATCACCGCTATTCCCAACAGCATCGGTTCGATCAAGAGCCGCAAATGGCACCGCCTGACCCGGGCCTGGGTCGAGCACCTGGCCGCCTGCGCCAGCGGTTATTCGTTGACCACCGCCCTGGTGGCCAGTGACGACAGCCTGCTGCTGGCCCCCCTTGAGCGCCAGGCGGCCCTGGACTGCCTCGGCGAGTTGTTGCTGGCCTGGCAAGCCGGTATGTGCCGGCCATTGCCGGTGGCTGTGAAAACCGCTTTTGCCTGGCTGGCCCAGAGCGATCCGGACAAGGCCGAGGCCGCCGCACGCAAAGCCTATGAAGGCGATGGCGTGACCAGCGACGGCGAGCGTCGAGAAAGCCCAGCCCTGGCGCGACAATATGCCGATTACAACGCCTTGATTGCCGATGAAACCTTCGGTGGTTGGGCCGAAACCCTTTACCGTCCGTTGCTGCAAGCACCTTGGCGCTCGGCGCTCAGCGAGGAGGCCGGATCATGACCGCCCCACAACGGCCCCTGGCCCTGGCGTTCCCACTGCGTGGCAGCCAACTGATCGAGGCCAGCGCCGGCACCGGCAAGACCTTCACCATCTCGGCCCTGTACCTGCGCCTGGTGCTCGGCCATG
The DNA here is from genome assembly GCF_023241665.1 of Pseudomonas morbosilactucae. Taxonomy (NCBI): domain Bacteria; kingdom Pseudomonadati; phylum Pseudomonadota; class Gammaproteobacteria; order Pseudomonadales; family Pseudomonadaceae; genus Pseudomonas; species Pseudomonas morbosilactucae. The sequence continues at coordinate 3,968 of NZ_JALQCX010000047.1, forward strand.
GCGGCGAAGCGGCAGGCTTTACGCGGGAGTTGCTGCCCCCGCAAATTCTGGTGGTGACCTTTACCGATGCCGCCACCAAGGAGCTGCGTGAGCGAATTCGTACGCGCCTGGCCGAAGCCGCCCGATTCTTTCGTGATGAGCTGGAGGCGCCCGACAGCCTGATCGCCGAGCTGCGGCAACAGTTCAGCCCCGAGCAATGGGCCGCCTGTGCCAATCGCCTGGATATCGCCGCGCAATGGATGGACGAGGCCGCGGTCTCGACCATCCACAGTTGGTGCCAGCGCATGCTCCGCGAGCACGCCTTCGACAGCGGCAGCCTGTTCACCCAGACCCTGGAAACCGACCACAGCGACCTGCTGGGTGAAGTGCTGCGCGATTACTGGCGGCTGTTTTGCTATCCGATGCAGGGCGATGCACTGAACTGGGTAAGGGCCAACTGGGGCGGGCCGGCCGCGCTGTTGCCGCGGGTCCGGGCCTTGTTCGGTGGCGAGCGGCGCGAGGCGCAAAGCCTGACACCCAGCGAGCTGATCGAGGCCAGCCTACAAGAGCGTCGCGAAGCCCTGGTGGCGATCAAGGCGCCTTGGCGGCAATGGGCCGGAGAGTTGCGGGATATCTGCCTGCAAGGCGTGGCCAGCAAAACCGTGGACGGCCGCAAGATGCAGGCCCGTTACTTCGAGCCCTGGTTCGAGAAGATCAGCGCCTGGGCCGAGGACGAGTCCGCCGAGCAATTGGACATCGGCACCGGCTTCAGCCGCTTGACCCCTGACGGCATGAGTGAGGCCTGGAAAGGCCAAGCCCCAAGCCACCCTGGCATCGACGCCATGCCCGGCCTCAAGGCCGCCCTCGACGCGCTGCCGAGCCCCGATGCGGCGGTGTTGCAACATGCCGCTCAGTGGGTCGGCGCACGCTTTGAGGAAGAGAAGCGCCGGCGCGCCGAGATGGGCTTCGACGACATGCTGCTGCGCCTCGACGCGGCCTTGCAGGCGGAGTCCGGCGAGCGCCTGGCGGAGCTGATTCGCGAGCAGTTCCCAGTGGCCCTGATCGACGAATTCCAAGACACCGACCCGGTGCAGTACCGGATCTTCGAAAGCATCTACCGCATCGAAGACAACAACCCGGACACCGGCCTGTTTCTGATCGGCGACCCCAAGCAGGCGATCTACGCCTTCCGTGGCGCCGACATCTACACCTACCTGCGGGCGCGCCAGGCCACCAGCGGCCGCCTGCACACCCTGGGCACCAACTTCCGTTCCAGCCACGCCATGGTCAGTGCAGTGAACCATGTGTTCCAGCGCGCCGAGGCTCGGGAGCAGGGCCGAGGTGCCTTTCTGTTTCGTGAGGCCGGTGACAACCCGGTGCCGTTCCTGCCAGTGGCGTCCCAAGGGCGCAAGGAGCACTTGCAGGTTGACGGCCAGACGCTACCGGCCTTGAACATCTGGCACCTGGAAACCGAGCAGCCCTTGTCGGGGGCTCAGTATCGCCAGCAATTGGCGGCGGCCTGCGCCAGTGAAATTGTCGAGTTGCTCAATGGCGGCCAACAGCAGCGCAGCGGTTTTGTACGTGACGATCAGCCCCTCAGGGGCTTGTTGCCGGCGGACATCGCGATCCTCGTACGCGACGGCAAAGAGGCCCAGGCGGTGCGTGGCGAACTGGCGGCGCGCGGGGTGCGCAGCGTCTACCTGTCGGACAAGGATTCAGTGTTCGCCGCCCAGGAAGCCCGGGACCTGTTGGTCTGGCTCAAGGCCTGTGCCGAGCCGGATGTGGAGCGCCCTTTGCGGGCGGCCCTGGCGTCGTTGACCCTGAACCTGTCGCTGACGGAACTGGAGCGCCTGAACCAGGACGAACTGGCCTGGGAAGCGCGGGTCATGCAGTTCCGCGGATATCGCGGAATCTGGCGCAGCCAGGGCGTGCTGCCGATGCTGCGGCGCTTGCTGCATGACTTCCAGTTGCCCCAGGCCCTGGTGCAGCGCAGCGATGGCGAACGGGTCCTGACCAACCTCTTGCACCTGTGCGAATTGCTGCAGCAGGCTGCCGCCGAACTGGACGGCGAGCAAGCCCTGATCCGTCACCTGAGCGAGCACCTGGCTTTGTCCGGGCAAGCCGGTGAAGAGCAAATCCTGCGCCTGGAAAGCGACGAGCAACTGGTCAAGGTGGTGACCATTCACAAGTCCAAGGGCCTGGAATACCCGCTGGTGTTCCTGCCTTTCATCTGTTCGGCCAAACCCGTAGACGGTAGCCGGCTGCCCTTGCATTACCACGACAGCAGCGGCAAGGCCCAAGTGACCTTGCGGCCCACCCCTGAATTGATCGTCCAGGCTGACGATGAGCGCCTGGCCGAAGACCTGCGCCTGCTCTATGTGGCCCTGACCCGCGCCCAGCATGCCTGCTGGCTGGGCGTCAGTGATCTCAAGCGCGGCAACCACAACAGCTCCGTGTTGCATCGCTCAGCCCTGGGTTACCTACTGGGCGGCGGTGCGTCACTGGGCGAGTCCGCCGGGTTGCGCAGTTGGTTGCGGGACCTGCAACAGGATTGCGCCACCCTCAGCGTCGAGCCGCTGCCCCTGGCTGGCGACACCCGCTTCCAGCCCCCACGCAACAAGGCGACCTTGCTGGCCCCGCTGATCCCTCAGCGACGGGCGGCAGAGAACTGGTGGATCGCGTCTTACAGCGCCCTGCGCATCAGCGACAGCCTGGGTGCCGGCAGCGAAGCCCCGGAAAACCCCCAGGCGCAAAAACTCTTCGATGACGAACGCCTGGACCCGGATGCGCCGCGAGAAGTGTTGGCCAGCGGCGGCGATATCCACCGCTTCCCCCGGGGCCCGAACCCGGGGACCTTTCTTCATGGGCTGTTGGAGTGGGCCGGAGAAGAAGGCTTCAGCGCTACGCCTGAGGCCATCGACGACGCCATCGCCCGGCGTTGCAACCGACGCGGCTGGGAAGGCTGGATCGGCACCCTTAGCGCTTGGCTGCAACCGCTGTTGCAGACCCCGTTGGCCCTCGGTGCCGGGCAGGCGCCAGTGGTGTTGTCCGGGTTGACGCAGTATCGGGTGGAGATGGAGTTCTGGTTCGCCAGCCACAAGGTTGATGTGCTCAAGCTCGATGAGCTGGTGCGCCAGCACACCCACCACGGCGTGCCTCGGGTGACTGCCGAGCCGGTGTTGCTCAATGGCATGTTCAAGGGGTTTATCGACCTGACCTTCGAGCACCAGGGGCGCTATTACGTGGCCGACTACAAATCCAACTGGCTGGGCGTGGACGACGCCGCCTACACCGAGCAGGCCATGGAACAATCGATCCTCGACAACCGTTACGACCTGCAATACGTGCTCTACCTGCTGGCCTTGCATCGCCAACTCAAGGCGCGCCTGGCGGACTATGATTACGACCGGCACATAGGGGGCGCCCTGTACCTGTTCCTGCGGGGCACCTGTGCCCCTAGCCAGGGCGTGTTCTTCGCCCGGCCTTCCCGAGACCTGATCGAGCGCCTGGATCGCCTGTTCCAGGGCAAGCCGGACCTGCCCAAAGCCGAGCCCGCCTGGGAACAGGGAGTGTTGTTATGACCGAAGACCTGTTTGCGCCCACGGACGATTTGGCGCCGTCCACTCTGGCGCCACTGACCCGGGCCGAAGACCTGCTGCAGCTATTGGACCTGTGGGTCGAACGCGGTTGGTTGCGCGCCCTGGACAAGGCTTTTGTCGGCTTCCTCTACGAGCTGGATCCCCGCGGCGACTCCTTGGTGCTGATGGCGGCCGCGTTGACCAGTCATCAGTTGGGCCACGGCCATGTTTGCCTGGACCTGTTCGAGACCCTCAAAGAACCGGATTTCGCCCTGTCCCTGCCGCCTGAAGGTGACTCCCAGAGCGGTGTGATCCTCCTGCCTTCGCAAGTCCTGGTGGCCCTGGACGGTGCCCATTGGTGCAAGACCCTGGCCGCCAGCCGCTTGGTGGCGCTGGCCGCCGATCACAGCGAAGAGGCCGGGCAGCGGCCGTTGGTGTTGTCCGGCAAGCGCCTGTACCTGCGCCGCTACTGGGCCTACGAGCGGCGCATCGACAATGCCCTGCGCCAACGCCTGGCCCAGCAGGAAGCCACCCCCGATGACCTGTCGCGCCGCCTCACCGAACTGTTCGGTGCGGCCAAGCCTTCCGGGCCCATCGACTGGCAGAAGCTCGCCTGCGCCCTGGCCACCCGGGGCGCCTTCAGCATCATCACCGGCGGCCCTGGCACCGGTAAAACCACCACCGTGGTGCGTCTGTTGGCCTTGCTCCAGGCGCCGGCGGTGGAGCAGCGCAAACCCTTGCGTATCCGTCTGGCGGCCCCCACCGGCAAGGCGGCGGCGCGGCTCACCGAGTCCATCAGCCTGCAGGTGCGCTCCCTGGCGGTGGCGGATGAGGTGCGAGAGAAAATCCCCAGCGACGTGACCACCGTGCACCGCTTGCTGGGCAATCGCCCGGGCACCCGGCACTTCCGCCACCACGCCGGCAATCGCCTGCCCCTGGATGTGCTGGTGGTGGACGAAGCCTCGATGATCGACCTGGAAATGATGGCCAACCTGCTGGACGCGCTGCCGTTGCATGCGCGCCTGGTGCTCTTGGGGGACAAGGACCAGTTGGCCTCGGTGGAGGCCGGTGCGGTGCTGGGCGATCTGTGCCGGGATGCCGAAGGTGGCTGGTACAGCCCCGACACGCGGCAATGGCTCGAGGCCCTGAGTGGCGAAGACCTGGCCGGCAGCGGCTTGCAGGAAGACCGCGAGCACAGTCACCCCCTGGCCCAACAGGTGGTGATGCTGCGGCACTCCCGGCGCTTCGGCGAAGGCAGCGGCATTGGCCAATTGGCCCGTTGGGTCAACCAGCAGCAGGCGGAGGAAGCCCGTCGCTTGCTGGCTGCCCGCAGCCACGCCGACCTCTATTGCCTGAGCCTCAAGGGTGAGCAGGACCGCGCCCTTGAGCGCCTGCTGCTGGAGGGGCATGGCGATGGGCCGCAAGGTTACCGGCACTACTTGAGCTTGCTGCGCACGGAGCGCCCGCCAAGCGAGGCCAGCCTTGAAGACCCGCGCTGGACCCAATGGGCGCGCAAGGTGTTGCAGGCATTCGACCAGTTCCAGTTGCTCTGTGCGGTGCGCAAAGGCCCTTGGGGCGTGGAGGGTTTGAACCAGCGAGTGACCCAGGCGCTGTTCAAGGCGCGGCTGATCGACAGCGACCAGCAATGGTACGAAGGGCGCCCGGTGCTGATGACCCGCAACGACTACGGCCTGGGCCTGATGAACGGCGACATCGGCATCGCCCTGCGCCTGCCCGAGCAGGAGGGTGCCGAACCCGGACGTCGGGTACTGCGCGTGGCTTTCCCGCGTAACGACGGCCAGGGCGGCGTGCGTTTTGTGCTGCCGAGCCGGCTCAACGATGTGGAAACCGTGTACGCCATGACCGTGCACAAATCCCAGGGTTCGGAGTTCACCCACACCGCGTTGATCCTGCCGGACGCCTTGAACCCGGTGCTGACCAAGGAGCTGATCTACACCGGCATCACTCGGGCCAAGGATTGGTTCAGCCTGATCGAGCCCCGCGCCGGGGTCTTTGAAGAGGCCGTGCGGCGCAAGGTCAAGCGCCTCAGCGGGCTGATGCTGGAACTCGGCTGAGGCCGGCCTAGAGCACCGCCGCCTGGGAGGCCTGGGCCGGCGCTTGCAGCCCCATAAAGCGCCGCACCCGTTCGCCGTCCGCGTCTTCGCGGATGGCCCGGGGGCTGGCGTCGAGTTGGACATGGCCGTTTTCCATGAAGATCACCCGGTCGGAAATCGACATCGCGAAGTCCATCTCGTGGGTGACGATCAGCAGGGTCATGCCTTCCCGGGCCAGGTCGCGAATCACATTCAGCACATCCCCCACCAACTCCGGGTCCAGGGCCGAGGTGGGCTCGTCGAACAGCATGATCGCCGGTTCCATGGCCAGGGCTCGGGCGATGGCCACCCGTTGCTGCTGGCCGCCCGACAATTGGTGCGGGTACTTGTGGGCGTGGGCCAGCAAGCCGACCTTGTCCAGCAGCCCATAGGCGTGTTGTTCGCTCAGCGAGCGCTTGGTGCCGTGGTAGCGCGGCGCCAGGGTGACGTTGTCGAGAATGCTGCGATGGGGGAACAGGTTGAAGTTCTGGAACACCATGCCGATCTGGCGCACGCCGTCGCGCACCTGAGCGCTGTTGAGGTTGTCGCCGGCGCTGATGAAGCTGTTGCCGAACAGCACGATCTCGCCCTGATCGATGCGCTCCAGGCCGTTGATGGTGCGGATCAGCGAGGTCTTGCCGGACCCCGAGGGGCCGATGATGGAAATCACCTGGCCACTGTTGACGCTCAGGTCGATGCCCTTGAGCACCTGATGATCGCCATAGCATTTGTGCAGGTTACGCAGTTGCAGGGCCGGGGCGCTGCCGGCGCCGGGGTGCGCCTCGACGCGGCTGGCCTGTTGCCGGGTCTGTTGCTGGAACCGCGCCACAGTGCTCTCGTCCAGGGTTTGCGGCTTGCGCAGATTGAGGTCCAGGTGCTGCTCCAGGCGTTGCAGCAGCCAGCCGAACAGGCTGACGATCAGCACGTAGTACACCGCCACGGCGGCCAGGGTTTCCATCACCAGAAAGTTCTGCGCATACAGGCGTTGGCCCACCGTAAGCAGTTCGGTGAGGGAGATCACCGAGATCAGCGAGGTCAGCTTGACCACGGTGATGTACTCGTTGATCAGGGTCGGCAGGGAGATGCGAAACGCCTGGGGAATCACGATCAGGCGTTGCAGGCCCAGGAGGCCGATGCCCAGGGCGCGGCCCGCTTCCTTCTGCCCCTTGGCCACCGAGATCAGGCCGCCGCGGTGAATTTCCGCCATGTACGCGGCCTCGGTCACCACCAGGGCGAACAGGCCGGAATAGAAGGGGTTGGACAGCACCGAGCCGGTCACCGGAAATAGCTGGGGCAGGTTGTAGACGAACACCACCAGCACCAGCAGCGGGATGCTGCGGAAGAACCAGATGTAGATCGCCGCCGGCGTCCTGATCCAGGCGGCGCTGGAGAGTTTGGCCGAGGCCAGGACAAAGCCCAGCAGCATGCCGATAAACCAGGCCAGGGCACTGAGCTGGACCACGGTGACGCAGGCCTGCCAGAAGCTCGGCAGCGAGAACAGGGAGAAAAAGTAGGACCAGTCGAATTGCATAAAAACACCTCAGCCGCTTCGGATTGCAGGCTTCAAAACGGGCGTGCAGCCCTCGATCGCGGATCAAGCACAGGGCGCTTCCGTGCGCCCGAAAGCACTCACTCGGTCACGGGTTCCAGGTTGTACTTGCTGAGGATCGCCGCGTACTCGCCATTCTTCTGGCTGGCGGCAAAGGCTTCCTGCAATGCCTTGTAGGTGGCGTCGTTGCCCTTCTTGACGAAGATGCCCAGGGTTTGTTGGTAGATCGGGTGGGCAGTGGTGACCACCACGCGGCCGTTGGTGCGCTCGGCGATCATTTTTGCCGCGCCGGCGATTTCCACTTGGGCCTGAATGTTTTTCGACAGCAGGGCCTGGGTCACTTCCGGCGCCGACGGGTATTCGCTGACGCTGATGGCGCCCTTGTTGTTGGGCACGCAGTAGTCGCTGGACAGTTTCTGCAGTTGGCCAACCCAGGTGGTGCCCTGTTCCAGGCCGACTTTCAGGCCGCACAGGTCTTCAGGGGTTTGCGGGTTCAGGCCGCTGTCCTTGGGGGCCATGATCGCCGCCCCGGTTTTTGCGTAGGCGATGGTCAGGGCCTGGGTCTGCCGTTCCGGGGTGATGTACATGCCGGAAATGATGGCGTCGTAGCGTCCGGCGTTGAGGCCGAGGATCAGGCTGGGGAACTTGGTGTCGACGAACTCGGCCTTGGCTTGCAGGTGCTTGGCCAGGGCATGGGCCAGTTCCGGGTCGGAGCCCACCACGTTCTTCTCGCTGTCGTAAGACTCGAACGGCGGGTAGGTGATCTCCATGCCGATCTTCAACTGGCCCGGGGTCGCGGTGGCGGCCAGGGCGGTATGGGCGGCGCACAGGCCGAGGGTGATCAGGGTCAGGCGCACAAGGTTGTTTTTGTTGAGCATCAGGCGGCACTCCAGGGTGGGTTGGGCAAGGCAATCAGGACGGTTGGGTTTGGTGTTTCAGGTGCCCGAAGCTGGACGGCTTGCGGGCTTTTTCCGGTAGCTGGATCTCGCCGTTTTCCACGCGCTTGCGCAGGTACTGGTAGGTCTGCAAGGCCTGGCCGTACATGTGCTCGCCAATGGCGATTTGCTCGTATTCATCGGTGCCGTTGGCGAACTGCGGCAGTGGCTTGATCTGGGTATGAAAGTCACAGGCGTAGAACAACGGGAAGGCGTAACGCTCCTCGCTGACGCTGCGCACGCGGTGGGCGGTGGCGACAAAGGCCCCGGCGGTCATCACTTCGAGCATGTCGCCGATGTTCACCACAAAAGCGTCCGCCACCGGTGGGGCATCGATCCACTGGCCGAGGCTGTTCATCACCTCCAGGCCGGGCTTGTCGGCCAGGAGAATGGTGAAGCACTCGTAGTCAGTGTGGGCGCCGATCCCCGGGGCATCCTGGGCAGCGCCGTCGAAGGGGTAGTGGATCAGCCGCAGCTTGGAAGGCGGGCGGGTCACCAGCGGGTCGAAGTAGTCCTCCGCCAGGCCCAGGGCCAGGGCAAAGCCGCCAAACAGCCGCCGACCGAGGGCGAACACCGCCGCGTAGTAGGCTTGCGCTGCCTCCTTGAAACCCGGCAGCGTCGGCCATTCGTTGGGCCCCAGCAGCGGGGTGTTGGCCAGCACCAGGGGATCGTCGGCCGGCACTTCGAAGCCGATGTCGAAGGCTTCCTTGTGGTCCGGCTTGCCCTTGGAATACACCTCCTCGCCTTCAGGGACAAAGCCCTTGTGGGTCTTCGAGGTGCCGATGTAGTGCTGCATCTTGCTGGCCAGGGGCTGGGCGAAATAGTCCTTGGCCGCCTGACGCAGGTCGGCGATCAGTGACGGGGCGATGCCGTGCTGGGTGATGTACAGGAAACCCACTTCACTGGCGGCCTTGCCCAGTTGCTCGGCCACCGCCAAGCGGTGCTCCAGCTCGACGCTGAACAGGCCGGCGATGTTCACCACCGGGATGCTGTTGAAATTGGCCTTGGCCTGGGGGGTATCGATCTTCTCGGGCATGACGCAAGAACCTCAGGGACGGATGGAGTGGCTGAAGCGTTGGAAGTGTTCGCGCTCGGTGCGGGCCATCCACAGGTTCAGCGACCAGAGATCGGCCACCGGCACATTGGTGAAGGGCAGGTGATGCAGGTAGCCGTCGGCGCCGAATTCCGGGGTCAGGGTGCTGACCTGGTAGCCACGGGCCTGCTGCGAGCGCCAGATGGCTTCCCAGTGCTGTTGGTGGAAGGCCAGTTCCCGGGCGTATTCCGGTGCGCCGGGGTGGGGCACTTGCGGGCCTTGGTCATAACCGACCCTGGCCTGGATATGGTGGACCCGTTCGACAAAGGCGCTGAGGTCGTCGCAGGGATCGTCCAGCAGGCGCTCGCAGGTGACGACCCAATGGCTGATGTCACTGGTGAAGCGCAGGTCCGGCACTTGGCGAATCAGTTCCAGGGTCAGCCAAGGGTTGAACAACGAGCGCGAACGATGGGTTTCGAAGCTGCAGAACTGGCCGTGCTTGCGGGCCAGCTCCAGGGCCTGGCCGAAGAACTCCACTTGCTGGGCCAGGGGCCAGCGGTCGTTGCCGGCCAGCACATTGACGAAGCGCGGCCTCAGTTCGGCGGCCCAGGCAAGTTTGCGGTCGAGGTCCTGCAGGTGTTCGGCGGGGAGGGCCTTTTGCTCCGGCAATACGTCGTAGGCGGTAAACACAGTGCTGATGTAGCCGACCTGATTGGCGCTCAGGAAGGTGGCGAATTCGGCGCGCTCGCGGGCGTCCAGGGGCAGGCGGGCTTCCATGCCGTCGAAGCCGGCCTCCAGCAACTCGTCGAGTGCCTGGGCCTTGCTGGCGGTGTAACCCCACAGGGTGCGGAAAAGATCGAGTTTCATCGGCGAACCTCAAGGATGCCTGGGCTACGTAAAGCACGGCATCGGCAGGTGACCGAAGCGCGCTGTGTACGGCAGTAGCTGAAGACATTCCCCGAGCCGGCTATCTGTGTAGCCGGTCTCGCCGAGGGCGGCGCTGGGCCGCTGACTCTGGCACCGATCTTAATCAGGCGCAGCGGTCGGGAAGAATAGGCTGTGGCAAATCGTTACTTCATTTTTTTCTAAACCAATAGCCTGCTATGTATGTGGCCATCTCGCGGGGTTTTCCGTGGCTGTGCTATCGTTGCGGCATCATTTCATGACGATCATTGAGTATTCCTGCATGGACGTGGCTGTCTTGAGGACAGAACGCTTTTGGGGTGTCAGGCGGTGCCTGCTCGCGGCCCTTTTGTGCCTGTTGAGCCCCTTCACCCTGGCCCATTCTGCGGCTGACGCGCCCCTTGGCCTGGCCGATCAGCGCGCCAAGGCCGTGACCCAGGTGGTGCTCGGCATTCTCAGTTATGCCCGCTGGCCGGTGGAGCCTGCGCAACTGCGCCTGTGTGTGGTCGGCCCCACCGAATACACCGACGACTTGCTCAAGGGCAGCACCCAGCGCACCGGGCGGCCGGTGGTGGCGCGGCGCTTGCTGGCCAGCAGCCCGGCGATTCTCAATGAGTGCGATGCGCTGTACATCGGCAAGTTGAGCAGCGAAGAGCGGGGTCGTCTGTTTGCCTCGCTGCTGGGCCTGCCGGTGTTGAGCATCAGCGAGGGCGGTGACCAATGCACAGTGGGCAGCCTGTTCTGCTTGCGGGTCAGCGATGAGCAGGTTTCCTTCGAGGTCAATCTGGATTCGGTGGCTCGCAGCGGTGTGCGGATTCACCCCAGCGTCCTGCAGTTGTCCCGTCGTCGTGCGGCGGCCCCATGACGATCTTCAAATCCAAGAACCGTTCGACCCTGCGCTCGGTGATCGGTCGTGGGCACTTGATTGTCGCCCTGCTGGCCATTTTGATGGCCAGCCTGTCGCTGACCTTGCTCGGGGTCCTGGCGCTGCGGGTGTATGCCGACCACAACCTGCATTTGATCGCCCGTTCCATCAACTACACGGTGGAAGCGGCGGTGGTCTTCAACGACCGTGCGGCGGCCACTGAGGCCCTGGCGCTGATTGCCTCCACCGAGGAGGTGGCGGATGCCCAAGTCCTCGACAAAAACGGCCAACTGCTGGCGAGCTGGAAACGCCCGGAGAGCGGCTGGCTGTCCGACCTGGAGATGCACTTCGCCAGCGCCTTCCTGGAAAAGCCCATCGCCATGCCGATCGAGCATCAGGGCGAGGTGATCGGCACCATCAGCCTGACCGGGCACGGCGGCAGCCTGATGCGCTTTCTGTTCAGCGGCCTGGTGGGGATTGTGCTGTGTACGGCCGTCAGCGCCTGGGTTTCCCTGTACCTGGCCCGGCGTCAGTTGCGCGGCATCACTGGGCCTCTGCGCAGCCTGGCAGAGGTGGCCCACGCCGCCCGTCGCGAGCGTGCGTTCGACCAGCGCGTGCCGCCGGCCGCGATCATTGAACTGGACAACCTGGGCAACGACTTCAATGCCCTGCTCGACGAACTGGAAGCCTGGCAGACCCACCTGCAAAGCGAGAATGAAACCCTGGCGCACCAAGCCAGCCACGACAGCCTGACCGGCTTGCCGAACCGCGCCTTTTTCGAGGGGCGGCTGATTCGCACCTTGCGCAGCGCGGCCAAGCTCAACGAGCGGGTGGCGGTGTTGTTCCTCGACAGCGATCGTTTCAAAGACATCAACGACAATTTTGGCCACGCGGCCGGCGATGCCGTGCTGGTGGCCGTGGCGTCGCGGATTCGTGCGCAACTGCGCGAAGAGGACTTGGTGGCGCGCTTGGGCGGTGATGAATTCGCGATCTTGCTGACGCCGCTGCACCGGGTCGAAGACGCCCGGCGCATTGCCGACAAAATCAGTGCCAGCATGCAAGAGCCGATTCCCTTGCCGGGCAACACGGCGGTGTTGACCTCCCTCAGCATCGGCATGGCCATCTACCCGGATCATGGCGCCACGCCCGGCACCCTGCTGGACGCTGCCGATGCGGCCATGTACCAGGCCAAGCGCCAGGCCCGTGAGGATCAATCCCCGGACGACGAGGCGCATCCCCCTATCGTTCACGTTAAAACCAGGAGATGACGGTCTTGTTTTCTTTAACCCCACGTTTTTTTCGCTTCATCGGCGTGCTGCTGTTCAGCGCCTTGCTCGGCCTGGCCGGCTGCCAGAGCGTGCCGCCCAAGGGCCTGACGCCACAGCAGATTGCCGTGCTCCAGCACGAGGGGTTCGAGCTGACGGATGAGGGCTGGGCCTTCGGCCTGTCGGGCAAGGTGTTGTTTGGCAGCGATGTGGAAAGCCTGAACCAGGCCAGTACCGAGATCGTCCAGCGCATTGCCAAGTCCCTGCTCAGCGTCGACATCCAGAAGGTACGCGTGGACGGCCACACCGACGCCTCGGGCAAGGAAACCTACAACGAACAGCTGTCCATGCGCCGTGCCAAGAGCGTGGCCAAGGTGCTGGTCGAGGCCGGCATGGCCGAGCGCAACGTCCAGTTGCGCGGCCTCGGCAGCAGCCAGCCGGTGGCGTCCAACGACACCGTCGCCGGGCGCACCGAGAATCGCCGGGTGGCGATTGTGGTCATTGCCGACTAATCGGCGAAGCGCAGGGTACGACTCTCGCCCATCAGCAGCGGCTGGTTTTGCTCGGTGACGTTGCGGATGTAATCCCACAACAGGGTAATGCGCTTGAGCTTGCGCAGGTCCTCCCTGCAGTACATCCAGAATTGCCGGGTAAGGTTGATCTGCTCCGGCAGCACCGGCAGCAGGCGCGGGTCCTGGGCGGCGAGGAAGCACGGCAGGATGGCCATCGAGCGGCCTTGCTGCGCCGCCACGTACTGGGCGATGACGCTGGTGCTGCGCAGGTTGGCGCTGGCGCCGGGCACCACGTTGGCCAGGTACAGCAGCTCGGAACTGAAGGCCAGGTCGTCGACGTAACTGATGAATTGATGCTCACCCAAGTCCGCCGGGCGGCGGATCGGCGGGTGCTGGTCGAGGTATTCCTGGGTGGCGTAGAGCTGCAGGCGGTAGTCGCACAGCTTGCAGCACACGTAAGGCCCGTGTTCCGGGCGCTCCAGGGCGATCACGATGTCGGCTTCGCGCTTGGACAGGCTGATGAAGTGTGGCAGCGGCAGGATGTCCACGGAGATGGCCGGGTAGGCGTCGAGGAAGTGGCTCAACTGCGGGGTGATAAAGAAGCTGCCGAAGCCCTCGGTGCAGCCGATGCGTACATGCCCGGACAACGCCACGCCTGAGCCCGAGACCTGTTCGCAGGCCATGTGCAGGGTGCTCTCGATCGATTCGGCGTAGCCCAGCAGGCGCTGGCCCTCGGCGGTCAGGACAAAGCCGTTGGTCCGCGACTTCTCGAACAGCAAGGTGCCCAGTGCGGTTTCCAGCGAGGTGATGCGCCGTGACACCGTGGTGTAGTCCACAGCCAGGCGCTTGGCGGCGCTGCTGGCTTTGCGGGTGCGGGCCACTTCCAGGAAAAACTTCAGGTCGTCCCAGTTCAGGGAGCCCAATGAGGTGATGTTTTTTTGCATGTTTGACCGGATTTTATGTGCGTTCTTATTAGAAGTTTGCACATCTATACTCCAAAAACAGTCCGACACCAACTCGCGACGTCCTCTCTATACAAGGCGCCTGCGCGCCTTGGCTCCCTGCATAAGAACCCAAGAAGTCAGGAGACCACGATGAACGCATCCCTCACGCCCGGTGGCACCACACTGCAACAGGTCAAGTTGCTGATCGACGGTGAATGGGTCGAATCCCGCACTGATCAATGGCAAGACATCGTCAACCCGGCGACCCAGGAAGTCCTGGCCAAGGTGCCTTTCGCCACCGCCGCTGAAGTCGACGCCGCGATCGCCGCCGCCCAGCGCGCCTTCCAGACCTGGAAACTGACCCCCATCGGTGCGCGCATGCGCATCATGCTCAAATTGCAGGCGCTGATTCGCGAACATTCCAAGCGCATCGCCGTGGTCCTCAGCGCCGAGCAGGGCAAAACCATCGCCGACGCCGAAGGGGATATTTTCCGCGGCCTGGAAGTGGTTGAGCACGCTTGTTCCATTGGCACCCTGCAAATGGGTGAGTTTGCCGAGAACGTCGCCGGTGGCGTCGATACCTACACTCTGCGCCAGCCCATCGGCGTGTGCGCCGGCATCACCCCGTTCAACTTCCCGGCGATGATCCCGCTGTGGATGTTCCCGATGGCGATCGCCTGCGGCAACACCTTCGTCCTCAAGCCATCCGAGCAAGACCCGCTGTCGACCATGCTGCTGGTAGAACTGGCGCTGGAAGCCGGTGTGCCGGCCGGCGTGCTCAACGTGGTGCACGGTGGCAAGGATGTGGTGGATGCGCTGTGCACCCACAAAGACATCAAGGCCGTGTCCTTCGTCGGCTCGACCGCCGTCGGCACTCACGTCTATGACCTGGCCGGCAAGCATGGCAAGCGTGTGCAGTCGATGATGGGCGCGAAAAACCACGCCGTGGTGCTGCCGGATGCCAACCGCGAGCAGACCCTCAATGCCCTGGTGGGCGCAGGCTTCGGTGCCGCCGGCCAGCGTTGCATGGCCACCTCGGTGGTGGTGTTGGTGGGCGCGTCGAAACAATGGCTGCCGGACCTCAAGGCCCTGGCGCAGAAGCTCAAGGTGAATGCCGGCAGCGAGCCGGGCACCGATGTCGGCCCAGTGGTTTCCAAGCGGGCCAAGGCGCGGATTCTCGAATTGATCGAAAGCGGTGTGAAAGAAGGCGCCAAGCTGGAGCTTGATGGTCGCGGCATCCAGGTCCCGGGCTTCGAGCAAGGCAACTTCATCGGCCCGACCCTGTTTTCCGGGGTGACCACGGACATGCAGATCTACACCCAGGAAATCTTCGGCCCCGTGTTGGTGGTGCTGGAGGTGGACACCCTGGATCAGGCCATTGCCCTGGTCAACGCCAACCCGTTTGGCAACGGCACCGGCCTGTTCACCCAGAGCGGCGCCGCAGCGCGCAAGTTCCAGAGCGAAATCGACGTCGGCCAAGTGGGCATCAATATCCCGATTCCGGTGCCGGTGCCGTTCTTCAGCTTCACCGGTTCCCGCGGCTCCAAGCTGGGTGACCTGGGCCCGTACGGCAAGCAGGTGGTGCAGTTCTACACTCAGACCAAGACCGTCACCAGCCGCTGGTTCGACGATGACAGCGTCAACGACGGTGTGAACACCACCATCAACCTGCGTTGAGGAGCCTGACATGAACATCGCATTTATCGGCTTGGGCAACATGGGCGCGCCCATGGCCCGCAACCTGATCAAGGCCGGGCATCAACTGAACCTGTTCGACCTCAACCAGAGCGTGCTGGCGGAGCTGGCGCAACTGGGCGGCCGCATCAGCGCCTCGCCCAAGGCCGCCGCCGAGGGCAGCGAACTGGTGATCACCATGCTCCCGGCTGCAGCCCATGTGCGCAGCGTCTGGTTGGGAGAAGACGGTGTATTGGCGGGCATCGGTCGCGGCGTGCCGGCGGTGGATTGCAGCACCATCGACCCACAGACCGCCCGTGAAGTGGCGACTGCCGCAGCCAAGCAAGGCGTGAGCATGGCCGATGCGCCGGTGTCCGGCGGTACCGGCGGCGCCCAGGCTGGCACCCTGACCTTTATGGTCGGTGCCAACGCTGAACTGTTTGCCACCCTGCAACCGGTGCTGGCGCAGATGGGCCGCAACATCGTGCATTGCGGTGACGTGGGCACCGGGCAGATCGCCAAGATCTGCAACAACTTGCTGCTGGGTATTTCCATGATCGGCGTCAGCGAGGCCATGGCGTTGGGCGACGCCCTGGGCATCGACACCCAGGTGCTGGCCGGGATCATCAACAGCTCCACCGGGCGTTGCTGGAGTTCCGATACCTACAACCCCTGGCCGGGGGTGATCGAAACCGCCCCCGCGTCACGGGGCTACACCGGCGGCTTTGGTGCAGAGCTGATGCTCAAGGACCTGGGCCTGGCCACCGAGGCGGCGCGCCAGGCCCACCAGCCGGTGGTTCTCGGTGCCGTGGCGCAGCAGTTGTATCAAGCCATGAGCCAGCGCGGGGAGGGCGGGAAAGACTTCTCGGCCATCGTTAACAGCTACCGCAAACCGCAGTAAACGTTTCTTTCCGGGGGCTCGTGTCGGGCGAGCCTTCGGCTTTTCCAGCCTGTCTCCTGTCCCCCTCCCAGCCTGGCGCGCACAGCGCAATGTGTAGACAGGGTGGGCGTCCTCTGCGGAGTCGAACATGACTCGCAGCGCTCTCTTTCTGTGACGGTCCTCGGTTCTGGTCAACCTTCCAGCCCCAACTCCCAGTAAGCACATCCACCGCGGCGCATCAGATGTTTGCCTATGAGGCCCGGCCGACAGACGCCCCTGAGTCGCCCCTGAGCCCTGTTGAAGAGGCCTTGTCACTGACTCGAAATCCCTTGCCGGACATGGGTGGTAATGGAAAACAGCGCCTGTCCCAGTGGTCGAATCGTCAATTAGGTTAAAGCCATTTAAGAAGATAAACGGCATAATGCCGCCTTGTCGGTTACAGGCCAGAGCTAGCCTCTAGCTGCAATCCATGCTTTGGTCGGACAAGCCTCTTAATCCATACGTAGGCGAGCAGCGTCGGTACGAGTGGCTGTCGGAGTCGTTTGAGTTGTGTCATCTGAACGCCGCGGATGTTCGTAAGCGGTTTGGGTGGCGAGTTTGATGTGGAAATAGCGTTTGCCCGGAAGTTGCAAGACAGATAGGCAGCAAAACATCAACTGTGTGTCGTGACCCCCGACTAGTTGACGTGTTGAACCTTGAAGAATTATTTAATGGGAGTTTTACCTGATGTCGGGCATCAAACGGGCGAGTGTTGACAAGTTCAAAAGCAGAGAAGCTCTAATCGGTATTGTTGGCCTAGGCTACGTCGGCCTGCCGCTGATGCTGCGCTACAACGCCATTGGTTTCCGCGTACTGGGTATCGATATTGATGACACCAAGGTGTCCCGGCTTAACGCCGGTGAAAGCTATATCGAACACATCAGCGCAGCGAAAGTCACCGAGGCACGCCAAAGCGGTTTCGAGGCTACCAGCGATTTTCGCCGTGTCAGCGAATGTGATGCATTGATCCTGTGTGTGCCCACGCCTCTGAACAAATACCGTGAACCGGATATGAGCTTCGTGATCAACACCACGGAAGCGATCAAGCCCTATCTGCGTGAAGGTCAGGTGGTATCCCTAGAGAGCACCACTTACCCGGGCACGACCGAAGAAGAACTTCTTCCTCGCGTTCAGGAAGCCGGTTTGCAGGTGGGTGAGAATATCTTCCTGGTTTACTCGCCCGAGCGTGAAGACCCGGGCAATCCAAACTTCGAGACTCGCACTATTCCGAAAGTGATCGGTGGGCATACGCCTGCCTGCCTTGAAGTGGGTATCGCTCTGTACGAGCAGGCGATCGACCAGGTCATTCCCGTCAGTTCCACCAAGGCGGCGGAAATGACCAAGCTGCTGGAGAACATTCACCGCGCTGTGAACATCGGCTTGGTCAATGAAATGAAAATAGTCGCCGACCGTATGGGCATTGATATTTTCGAAGTGGTCGATGCCGCAGCCACCAAGCCTTTTGGCTTTACCCCTTACTATCCGGGCCCAGGGCTCGGTGGGCACTGCATCCCCATTGACCCTTTTTACCTGACCTGGAAGGCTCGCGAGTACGGTTTGCACACGCGCTTCATCGAGCTCTCAGGTGAAGTCAACCAAGCGATGCCCGAGTATGTGGTCAGCAAGTTGATGGACGGCCTCAACAACGACTCCAAGCCGTTGAAAGGTAGCAAGGTGCTGGTGCTGGGCATTGCCTACAAGAAAAACGTGGATGACATGCGTGAGTCGCCCTCCGTTGAGATCATGGAGCTGCTTGAAGCCAAAGGGTGTGTCGTGGCTTACAGCGACCCGCATGTTCCGGTTTTTCCAAAAATGCGCGAACACCACTTCAACCTGTCCAGCGAAGCGCTGAGCGCTGAGAACCTTGCGTCGTTTGATGCCGTTATCCTGGCCACGGACCACGACAAATTCGACTACGAGCTGATTCGTCAGCATGCGCGGCTGGTGGTTGATAGCCGCGGAAAATACCGTACCCCCGAAGCTCATATCATCAAAGCCTGATCGCTGGAGTGCTCCTTTTGAAACGTTTTGCTCTTATCGGTGCCGCCGGTTACATCGCCCCGCGTCACATGCGCGCCATTAAAGACACGGCCAACGAGTTAGTCTCGGCGTATGACATCAATGACTCTGTAGGCATCATTGACAGCCTGTCGCCACAGAGCGAGTTCTTCACCGAATTTGAGCGTTTCATCGAGCACGCCTGGCAACTCAAGCGTGATAGCAGCACAGCCCTGGATTATGTCTCGGTCTGCTCGCCCAACTACCTGCATCACGCCCATATCGCCGCCGGATTGCGTTTAGGTTGTGATGTCATTTGCGAAAAGCCGTTGGTGCCCACTCCCGAAATCCTCGATGAGCTGGCCCAGGTTGAACGCGAGACTGGCAAGCGTGTGTACAACATTCTGCAGTTGCGCCATCACCAAGCCATTTTGGACTTGAAAGAAAAGGTCGCCCGTGAGGCCCGTGACGGTAAGTACGAGGTTGAACTGACGTACATCACGTCACGGGGTAAGTGGTACATGGAGAGCTGGAAAGGCGATCCACGCAAGTCGTATGGGGTCGCAACCAATATCGGCGTGCACTTCTACGACATGCTGCACTTCATCTTCGGCAACTTGCAGCGCAACGTCGTGCACTTTGCCAACGAATACAAAGCCGCCGGCTACCTTGAATACGAAAAGGCCCGTGTGCGCTGGTTCCTCTCCATTGACGCCCAGGACCTGCCGGATTCGGTCAAGGGTAAGAAACCGACCTATCGCTCCATCACCGTCGACGGCGAAGAGATGGAGTTCTCTGAAGGTTTCACTGACCTGCATACCACCAGCTACCGCGAAATCCTTGCAGGCCGGGGCTATGGCCTGGAAGACGCTCGGCACTGCGTCGAAACCGTGAATACCATTCGCGCGGCCGTCCCTGAGACGCCGCAGGATCAAGAGGGCCACCCTTTCCTCGCCACTTTGGTCCGCTGAGGCTCGCATGAATTATCAGGCTCATCCCTCTGCGATCATCGACGACGGCGCACAGATTGGCGACGGTTCGCGGGTATGGCATTTCGTCCATATCTGCGCTGGCGCGCGCATCGGCGACGGAGTTTCCCTTGGGCAGAATGTCTTCGTGGGAAACAAGGTAATCATTGGCGATCACTGCAAGATCCAGAACAACGTTTCGGTCTACGACAACGTGACTCTCCAGGAGGGCGTTTTCTGTGGCCCGAGCATGGTGTTCACCAATGTCTATAACCCTCGCTCGTTGATCGAGCGCAAGAGTGAATACCGCGACACGCTGGTGAAGAAAGGTGCGACCCTGGGCGCCAACTGCACCATTGTTTGCGGGGTGACCATTGGTGAGTTCGCCTTCGTCGGCGCAGGGGCGGTGATCAACAAAGACGTGCCAGCCTATGCGTTGATGGTGGGTGTGCCTGCCAGGCAGATTGGCTGGATGAGTGAGTTTGGTGAACAGCTTGACCTGCCGCTAGAGGGCGCAGCGCAAGCGCGTTGCGGCCACAGCAACGCGCGGTATGTACTGAGCGGCAAGACATTGAGCAAGGAGCAAGCATGATCGAGTTCATCGACCTCAAGGCCCAGCAGTTGCTGATCAAGGACCGGATTGATGCCGGTATCCAGCGAGTCATGGCTCACGGCCAGTATATCCTCGGCCCGGAGGTCAGCGAGCTGGAGGAGAAGTTGGCTGCGTTTGTGGGGGCGAAGCACTGCATCAGTGTGGCCAATGGCACAGACGCTCTGCAGATTGCCCAAATGGCGTTGGGTATTGGCCCCGGTGATGAGGTCATCACTCCTGGCTTTACCTATATTGCGACCGCCGAAACGGTTGCCCTGCTGGGCGCCAAACCCATCTACGTGGATGTCGACCCGCTTACCTGCAACCTCGATCCGAAATTGCTGGAGGCCGCGATTACCCCGCGTACCAAGGCAATCATTCCGGTGTCGTTGTATGGCCAGTGTGCTGACCTGGACGACATCAATCGGATTGCTGCCAAGCATGGCATTCCTGTCATCGAAGATGCTGCGCAGAGCTTTGGTGCCACCTACAAGGGCAAGCGCTCGTGCAATCTGACGACCATTGCCTGTGCCAGTTTCTTCCCGAGCAAGCCTTTGGGCTGCTACGGCGATGGTGGCGCGCTATTCACTAATGACGAAGAGCTGGCGAAAGTCATCCGCCAAATTGCCAGGCATGGTCAGGATCGTCGGTATCACCATATCCGAGTAGGTGTTAACAGCCGCCTGGACACGATTCAAGCGGCCATCCTGCTGGCGAAGCTTGATGTGTTTCCTCGAGAGTTGGAGCAGCGGCAGGCGGTGGCGGGGGTCTATGAGCGCCTGCTGAAGGACATTGATGTTGTCGCTCCCCATGTGGAGAGCGGCAACACCAGCGCCTGGGCGCAGTACACCATTCAGGTGGACGGCCGTGAGGACATCCAGCAAGTACTGAACGCGTCAGGCATTCCTACTGCCGTGCATTATCCGATCCCCTTGAACAAACAGCCTGCGGTGGCCGACGCGAGTGCAGTGCTGCCTATCGGTGATGCCATCGCACGGAAAGTACTTAGCCTGCCCATGCACCCCTACCTTCTGGAGTCGCAACAAGTCGAGATAGTTGACGCTCTGAAAGGTGCTAGATGTGATTAGTGGCTGGGTCAAGAAGTCGGATTTTCTTCGTAATATTCTGACGCTGCTGACCGGTACTGTCATAGCCCAGGCTATACCTATACTGATAAGCCCGCTGCTCACGAGGATTTATACGCCGGAAGATTTCGGCGTATATGCTTTATATATTGCGGTCGTTAATGTTTTAGTGGTCTTGGCAACCGGTCAGTATGAGAACGCCATTTTGCTTCCGCGCGAGAATGAGCAGGCTTATGCTTTGGTGGTTGCGTCCTCGGTTATTACTTTATCTTTTACGGCTGCGTTGTTTTTAATTGTCGTGGTATTTCACGATTATATTACCAGTCTGTTGAAGGTTGACTTGGGCTGGTTGTTGTATCTTATACCGCTAGGGGTATGCATATCTGGGCTGCTGAGTATTTTGAATTACTGGAATTCGCGGAAGGAAAACTATAAGCGTCTTTCAACTAACTCTGTGCTTAACAGTGTCACCAACGGAAGCCTTTCCGTTGTGCTTGGGTATGTTTGGAAAGGGGGCGGGGGGCTGGCCATCGCTCAGTTGAGTGGCTTGGCGCTTTCGGTTTCTCTGTTGTTAAAAGAGTTTTTCTGCAGTCCTGAAAAGTATAGGGTTGATAGGAAAAAGCTGGTTGGTGTGTGCGTTAGATACAAGAAGTTTCCTCAAATATCCATTCCCCATGGATTATTCTCGAATCTGTCAAATAATCTGCCTGCCATCATATTGACTGCATATTTTTCCCCAGCAGTGGCGGGTTTTTATTTTCTGGCTTTCCGCGTGGCGGCGCTACCGCTCACCATAATAGGAAACGCTTTTTATCAGGTGTTCTTTCAGCAATTATCAAAGGTTGAAGATAAGAAAAAATTTTACAAAGATAAGTTTCTCAAGGCGAACCTATTATTGATTCCCGTTTTTGTTTGCGGGTGGTTTTTGCTGCCGGCCCTGTTTCATCTGTTTTTTGGTGAGGCTTGGATCGAAGCAGGTAAATACACGCAAGTAATTTTACCGCTTTTGTATATGAAGTTTCTAAGTAATGTATTTTGTTCGGCAGTCTATATATTTTTTGAAAGGCAGGCTGAGAATTTCTTTTTTGGGGTAATTATCAATCTCTCCATTGCTGTTTCATTGATATGGGGTGCCCGTGCAGAAAACATTGAGCTTGCTCTATTGTTGATGATGGCCAGCAACAGCTTGATAATTATAGTTAAACTCATTCGTTGTCGAAAAATTTTGGAGCAAAAGTAGTGCTGGGAATTTACAAGAAATTGTTTGAGTCCTTGCGTGTGGCAGGTGTTGCCTACTGCGCTTACAAAAGTCTCAATCACCTGGACGAGGATTTGGACGGCGTACGAGGTGATCTTGACCTGCTCGTGGCGTGTGGTGATTTCAATCGATTCCAGGAAATTGCCCAAGCGACGGGTTTTGTATGTGCTAGCCATAAAGAGCCGTATTACTACGTAGCACTTGATCCAGAAACTCATAAGTTTGTCATGCTCGATGTTTGCACCAAGATTAACTTTGGCCCTAAACCATACAAGCCTTATCGGCTTGATCTTGAGTTCAATAATCTGAGTATAGAGATTGGCGAGATTAATAAGCTCTCTGCAGCAGATTATTATCCGTTGATGTTTTACATGCGCACCGCGTCGAAAAGTGAAAAGCCGGAAGACCTTCAAGAACTTCAGGATGGAATCGCTTCACAACACATCTCTGGTGGAGAAGTCCTTACGATGGTTGAGAGGCGATGCGGCAAGTCTTGGAAAGAGATTTCCGAGGATGTTGCCAATGCGCGAAGCTGGAAGGACATAAAAGATAAGTACAGAAAAGCGGTGGTCGAGACTGCGGATGCTCGCAAGCTGTGCGTTGGGCCGATCAGGTCAGTCTTTTTGTTCAAGCTACTTCGAGTGATCAAGTCACGGCTCGGCATTCCTCCTTATAAGGTCCGGCGGACGGGGTATCTTGTCGCCTTCGTTGGGGTGGATGGCGCGGGCAAGACCAGCACAATCGACTATGTGAAAGACCTGGACTACTTTAAGTGCACCGGCGTGAAAAGAGTTTACTTCGGGAATAACGAATACAAGTTGCCCGGCTTGAATAAGATGCTGAGCATAGAGTGGAAAAGTTTTCCCGTACGTTTGTTTTTTTCAACGCTTGGCCTGATTGACAGGCAGTTACGGGTTCTGATTGCGCAATATTATATTATGTTAGGCAATGTCGTTCTGGCGGATCGATATTATTATGATGATGAAATAGGCCGGCTTGAGCAAAAAGAGCAAGGGGTCAAGGTTTCCCCGCTGAAGCGTGTCTATCGGATGATTTTTGGCGCTAAGATGCTGAAAAAGCCGGACGTGGCGGTTTTTCTCGATGTGAGTCCTGAAGTTGCTTATCGGCGAAAACAGGACTACAGCTATGAAATCATGCTAGAGCAAAATAAGCTTTATAAAGAATATATGTATGCTCAGCCTAGAGTTCTTGTTGTAAATGCAGACCAGAGTCAGTCGCTCGTCTATAAAGAGGTTGTTGAATCAATCCTGAATCTGGATGATAAAAATTGCTGACTGGAAAGTTAAGGGAGTACGTCGTTTTTTATAAAAGAACGGCGCTTGATTTCTTGTGTCGAATAAAAAATCCTTACTTTGTATTTGTGTATGTTTTTATCGCTGGCAGATCGAACGAGTACGTTGATCACTCTTGGTTGAATGCCCAGTTGTTGGGCAGGCTGATGTCCCTGAAAGGCTTTCGTAGCTTCAAGTTGACAGGGACTGGTGTCCTTCTGCTGATTGGCCCGGACAGTGTCGTGAAGGTACCTCTGGGAGAGGCAGCCAGTCATTCTCTCAAGCAGAACTTTCAAAACTATAAGCTGCTAAAAAATACGTCCTTATCCCATTATGTGGCCTACAACCTTGAGTTTCTTAAAGGCTGTTACAAAATGGATTTGCTTTCGAGTGCAAACGCTAGCGCCGATGAAGTGAAATCAATCATCGAGGACCTTCGTTCGTTTTCTGAGACAAAGGAGTTGTCTTCGGAGTTTGTGGCAGGTAAGTGTGCGCAAGGTGTAGATGTTTTAAAGCGGTTTACTGGAGAAGAGGTCGCTGTTCCCGGTGATATCTTGCTTCACAGTTCAGTCATGCATGGCGACCTGACTGAAGGCAATATTATGAAGAGTGCCGAAAATAACAATGTGTTGATTGATCTTGATAGATTTGATTTTTTTGGCATAGATGGTATTGACGAGCTTCACTTTAAAGTTACGCAAGAGAGTGTAAGGCGCAAGTGCAGCTTTTTTGAGTCTCTAAGCGATATGATCGCTCATGAACAGCAGCGTGGTCTGCTGACGGTCTATCTGCTTCATAGAGTAGCAGTGGAGCATGTGGAAGGCGTCGTACTCGATCGTAGATATTATGAAAAAGCGTTAAGTCTCTATAAGGCTTTAAAGCGCTGAAAAAAGTTATTGGCTAGCCAGCCTTCATCATCAAGCTTGAAGTTTTCAGCGAGTGGTTGTCGGTGAGTGGATGTTGTCAAAATAGTTAGGGGAGATTTCATGCACATACTCGTCATACCATCAGAGCATTTTGTCACTGAAAGAGTACCTTTGGGAGGTATCTTTCAGTTCGAGCAGGCCAAGGCACTTCAACGCGCAGGGCATAAGGTCGGGGTTATCGCTGTCGGGTTTATCTCGCCTCGATATTTTAGGGGGGGCTATCCTTACCAGAGTAAAGAGACCGTTGATGGCTTGGCGGTGATCAGAGACTATAAAAAAATATACCTTCCCCATAAGGTTTATCCCATCTGGCGTATTTTTGGAAAATACATCAGCTTGTTCAAGCGTAACTTCCAGAAGTATGTGGAAGAGTACGGTGCTCCGGATGTTGTTCACGCGCACAATTCATTTTATGCAGGCGTCATAGCTGATTTTGTGCAGCGGGAATATGGGATACCTTTTGTCTTGACCGAGCATAGCTCCGCGTTTGCGCGGGGTATGGTCCCCTCTCGGGCGAATGAAGCGTTGAAAGGCGTCTTCAAACGCGCCGCCTCTATTTCCTGCGTTAGTTCACCGTTCAAGAGTGAACTCGAACAGCGCTTTGATGTTCCTGTTTCTGTTCTTCATAACTTGGTGGATCGACTTTTTTTTGCGGATGACCTTGATCGGCCAGCCGACGAGCAATTCAAGTTTATTAGTATTGCTTCCCTGGACTCGAATAAAAACCTGGCGCTGGCCTTGGCCTCATTTGCATCCGAGTTGAAGGGGGAGCGAGCATCCTTCACTGTTGTGGGGGATGGGCCTCTGCGCGACGAGCTTGTTACGCTTTGTAAAACACTTGGTATCTCGGATCAGGTGAGGTTTTTAGGTCGGTTGTCCAGGAAAGATGTACGAGATGAAATGATGAAAGCCGACTGTCTGGTTTTGTCGAGTAATTACGAGACTTTCGGCGTTGTTCTAATTGAGGCGCTGGCGTGTGGCTTACCGTTGATTGCCACACGTTGCGGCGGACCTAATGATATCGTCAACGAAGGAAATGGCCTGTTGGTAGATGTTGGAAGCCAGGACCAATTGGCTTCTGCCATGCGTGCCATGATGAATAATCATCATGAATACTCCAGCGAGGAATTGCGCAATGATGCATTCGCTCGTTTTGGTGAGGCAGCCTTTGTGAAAGAGGTTGTTAGTGTCTATGAAAAGGCCCTTGGCAAATATTAGTTGGCGAGTTGAACGTTATGTCTGCAGAGATTAAATATCGTCCGGAAATTGATGGCTTGCGCGCAGTCGCTGTCTTGTCTGTCATGCTCTTTCATGCCGGAGTTCCGGGGTTTTCCGGCGGTTTTGTAGGGGTCGATGTCTTTTTTGTAATCAGCGGTTTTTTGATTACGGGCATTCTTTTGAAAGAACTGGCAGCCGATCGATTTTCGTTAGCGGATTTTTACGAGCGTCGAGCGCGCCGGATCTTGCCGGCACTGTTTTTTGTTTTGCTGTTTTGCCTATGCGTCGGTTGGGTGGTCCTTGATCCTTATGCCTTCAAGTCTTTGGGGGAGGCGTTGGTTGCTACCGCATTATTTGGCTCAAACATCTTATTTTGGAGGGGGACGAGTTATTTTGCTGCAGCATTTGAAAACCCGCTATTGCACACTTGGAGTCTAGGGGTTGAAGAGCAGTTTTATATTTTCTTTCCGATTTTTCTCTGGTTGGTCTGGCGTTATGTAAGACGTTGGTTGTGGTGCGCCCTCATACTGGTCGCCTTGGCCTCGTTATTAATCAGTAATTGGGGGGTGGAAACCGGGCGCAACGCTGCGGCGTTCTATTTGCTTCCCTCACGGGCATTTGAGTTGCTTTGCGGTAGTTTGGCCGCCTTGGCATGCTTTCATAAAAAGCTTCCCGTCTTTCGGTCTGCAATCACCGACGTTTTAAGTTTATTGGGTGCGGCCCTTGTCTGCGCTGCTGTAGTCATTTTTGATAACGAAACGCCTTTTCCTGGCTGGCGCGCCTTGGTACCCACTGTGGGAACAGCGCTCATACTGCTTTACACCCGTCCTGAAAGTGCGCTGGGTCGACTGTTGACAGCCCCCCTCTTGGTGGGTGTCGGTCTTGTATCCTACAGTGCATACCTTTGGCATCAGCCTGTCTTTGCATTTGTCAGGGCCAGTGAGGTCAACCTGGGTCTTTTTTCAAGCCTCGGTCTTATTCTTCTATGTTTGGCCATGGCATGGGTGAGTTGGCGATTTATCGAGCGTCCTTTCCGTGACCGTGAATACTTGTCTCGACAGAAAATTTTCTGGGGGGCGGGTGCCATATCGGTTGCTGTCATCAGCATTGGGGCTGGTTTGATTGCGACACAAGGGGCAAAGGGTCGGTTTACCGCGGAGGAGTTGCGCTGGTTCGCCTACTCGGACGTCGCGCTGCAGTCCGGTTACGTCACCAAGAGATTTGACAGCCTGACGGGCGACTTCAAATCCGAATCCGCAGGCCGCAAGGTTCTGATCATCGGTGACAGTTTCGCTCAAGACTTTACAAATATGCTCTATGAGTCGGGGGCTTGGCCGGACGTTGAGGTGCGTACAGTCTACATACCGTCCGCTTGCCAGATCGCCCTTCTGCCTGAAGGGACGGAGCAGTATCTGTCCCCCCCTGACGTACCGAGATGCTCGCGCGAGTCGACTGTCAGTTCAGCACTGCCGAAAATCAAACAGGCGGATATCGTGGTGCTGGCGGCCAATTGGAAGAAGTGGTCGGCCCAAAATCTACCTCGGACATTGAAAGCCATGGGCTTGCGCACGGATCAGAAGCTTTTCGTTATTGGCCCGAAGGAGTTTGGCTTCTTAAGTGCCAGTCATCTATTGCAGTTGAATGCTTCGGGGCGGCTTGAGGCCAGGCATACGATTTCAGAGAATTTGTCAGAAGTTAACGATATTCTGAGGAAGGAGGTGCCCGCCGATGCTTTTGTGGACCAGATCCAGTTGATCTGTGGTGAGCAAGAGCATTGCCCTGTCGTTACGGCTCAAGATCACTTGATTTCCTATGATGGCAAGCATTTGACGGAGCATGGGGCGAAGTACATTGGAAACATTCTCTTTGCTCGATCTGTGCTGGCGGAAAACCATGAGCGGGAGGACTAAATATGATTGCCTTTTATCCTTCAATCAGAGTCTCTGCACAAGGCGCTCGTCTTGCTCCAGCTCTGTTGATCTCGAGCGGTGACGAATTTTGAATATGCAAAAAGTCTCCATTGTTGACTACGGCTGCGGAAATCTTGCGTCGGTCGTCAACATGATTCAGCACGTGGGCGGAGAGGCAGAGATCATCAGTTCGCCAGATCAGCTTGGTGCTGTTAAGAAGCTGATTCTTCCAGGCGTGGGCGCCTTCGCACATGGTATGTCCAGCCTGCGCGCCGGTGGTTGGATAGAGGCACTGGATCAGGTGGTGCTGGAGCGCAAGATACCCACCATGGGCATCTGCCTGGGGATGCAACTGATGACCCGAGGCAGTGAAGAAGGGCAGGAGCCAGGGCTGGGTTGGATTGATGCGCAAGCGCGTAAATTCCGACCGACTGATACTCGGCTCAAAGTTCCACACATGGGCTGGAGTGAGGTGAGTCAGCGAAAAGTTGATCGGTTGCTGCCATTGTCCGATGGCGCTCGTCGGTTCTATTTCGTCCATTCGTATTGGGTTGATTGTGTCAACGAAGACGATATCTTGCTGCAATGCGAGTATGGAGAGAATTTCGTAGCGGGTTTTAGTCGTGATAATCTTTGGGGTTTTCAGTTTCATCCAGAAAAAAGTCATAAGTTTGGCATGGAAGTATTTCGTAACTTCTTAGAGGTGTGATGTGCTTAAACATCGAGTTATACCTGCATTGCTGGTACGTGAAGGCGGGCTAATAAAGACGCAGAAGTTTGGCAAGTCTACCTATATTGGTGACCCTATTAATGCCATACGTATCTTCAATGAAAAAGAAGTTGATGAGTTGGTGTTGCTTGATATTGATGCCAGTCGCCTAGGGCGTGAGCCAGACTACGAGTTGATTCAAAGTGTCGCCAGTGAATGCTTCATGCCTCTCGCTTACGGTGGTGGAGTTTCCAGCATTGAGCAGGCGCGGCGTATTTTTACTATGGGCGTTGAGAAGATCGTCCTGCAAACATCAGCCCTTGAGAACCCTAGTCTGATCACCGAAATTGCCCAGCGCTTCGGTAGCCAAAGTGTGGTACTTTCCGTCGATATTAAGCGTGATTGGCTTGGCCGCTATAGGCTTTGGTCCTCAGCCAAACGCTCCAAGATCAAACAGGATTGGTTGACTCATGTCCGGGAACTGGTCGCAGCAGGCGTTGGAGAGGTACTGCTCAACTCGGTTGACCGCGACGGTATGCAACAAGGCTATGACTTGCAACTAATACAGACTGCTGCTGATGCAGTGGATGTCCCGCTTATCGCCCTGGGGGGGGCAGGAAGCCTGAACGATTTTGCCTTGGCCGCACAAGCAGGCGCTTCCGCCGTAGCGGCCGGCAGTCTGTTCGTGCTTCATGGCCCGCATCGTGCGGTGTTGATCAGCTACCCCAGGTACTCCGAGCTCCAGACGCTTTTTCAGGTAAAATGATGGTTAACAAAGAAAATCGGGTTTGTTCGCGCTGTGTCATGGACTCAAGTGCCTCGGCAATAGTATTTGACGAGGCCGGTGTTTGTAACTATTGCCGCGAGTTCGATCGACGTGTTGGTGGTGTAGTTTTCGCTCAAGAAGTTGACCGTGCAGAGCAGCGGAAAGCTTTTATCGAGAAGGTCAAACGAGCGGGGCAGGGCAAACAGTACGACTGTATCGTTGGCCTTTCTGGCGGCGTTGATAGTTCCTATGTGATCCATCTGGCATTGGCGGAAGGGCTTAGGCCTCTGGCGGTGCACATGGACAATAACTGGAACTCGGAGCTGGCAGTCAACAATATAAAAAACCTGGTCACTAGTCTGGGTGTTGATCTTTATACTCATGTTATCGATTGGCCAGAATACAAGGGTCTGATGCAGGCCTTCTTCGATTCTGATGTGATTGATATTGAGCTTCTCTACGATAATGCCATGCTCGCAGTGAATTATGAGCAGGCCCGGAAATACGGCATCAAGTATATTCTTTCTGGTAGTAATGCTGCCACTGAAGGCATGCCGATGCCCGAAGGGTGGAACTGGTTTAAGTGGGACAAGCGAAATATCAAGGCCATTGGTCAGCGCAATAATGTGAAGATCAAGACCTTTCCAATTATTGGTACCTTGGGGTTTGGTTACAATCGCGTTGTCCGTCGTATCCAGTGGGCGCCGTTTCTTGACTTGTATGACTATCAAAAAGAGTCGGCTCTGGAACTGCTAGAAGAGAAGTATGCTTATAAGCGCTACCCTTATAAGCACTACGAATCTGTGTTCACGCGGTTTTATCAAGGGTTCATTCTTCCTGAAAAGTTCTCTGTCGATAAACGGAAGCTGCACTTCTCCGCGTTGATCATGAGCGGGCAAATGACTCGCGAACAAGCCATGTCTCTGTTGGGCGACTCACCCTATGCCTCGCCCGAAGAGCTGGAACGTGACCGGAAGTATTTTCTCAAGAAGATGGGCTGGTCCGATGGCGACCTTGAGGCCTATCTGAAGCGTCCAGAAAAACCCCACGATGCCTACCCGAGCGAGCGAGCGCTGTGGGACTTCGTTCGTAAGATGTACCAATACAAACGGGGCTGAGCTTAGTTGTTCGGGCATTGCCGACGCTGCTGCCAACAGGCAGCAGCGTTCCTGTCGGGGGTGAATGAACAGGCAGTGTGGTCCACGGAAGGTCCTGCAGGGCTTCCGGTCAAGGCCGCCGGCCTGGTGTTCATTGTGGGTCATTGCTGTCCTGAAGCGTTGAGCTCCCTGCAGCTCCAAGCAGCCATGGCTTCCGTCTTGGAGAGCCGGCTGGTTCATCAAAATTTCAACCTGTCCGGTTTGAACGACGGTGTGTAGTAAATAGGCGCCTGGGGGCGCGCATTGATGCAAAAGCTTAGTGTATTGGTATCGGTCAAGAATGAGGCTCGTTACATCGAGTCAGCGCTGCGCTCCATCGAGCCGGCTGTTGATCGGCTCGGTATCGAAGTCGTGGTGGTCGATGATGGTTCGACCGACGGCACTGCGGACGTGATCGCGCAGTTGGCGCTGCCGTTTGTCACGCTGGTTCGCACCCCCGGAATAGGCAAGGCCGCCGCGTACAGCCTGGCTTATGAAAAAGCGACAGGGTCGTGCTTCGTATTGTTTGCCGGAGATGACCTGATTGTTCCCGATGTACTGGTGAACCGTGTTGCACCACTGCGCGACCTGGAGCCCGATCAGCGCGCAGTGACATTCTGCAAGCTCAAGTCCTTCTCCGAGCAGGGGCGATACGACGGCATGGAGCTGCCCAAACATCCGCAGCGTGGGCTGGAGTCTGGTGGCTGCATAGCCTTTAACCGTGCGTTCGGCGACATGGCTTTTCCGATTCCCGTGAGCCTGGCCAATGAAGACAGTTGGTTGATGTTGCAGGTCAGGTTTGCAGAGGTTCGTGTGACTCATGTGCCGATAGTGGGGTTGTTATATCGGATTCACGAAAACAACAGCTACAAGCGCGGTGTTCCTTTTGCCCAAGTCAACGAGCAGATGTGGCTGCGTCAAAGGGCATCGTTCTATTTCTATGAGAAGTACAGGGATCGGCTTTCCCAGGTTCAGCAGCGTCAGCTGTTGCTGGAGTTCTCATTGCAACTGCTGCGTTATCTGGGCTCGTCTTTCTTGCTCATGCTATTGCCGGGGCTTTCACTGAAATCGAAGGTCAAGGTTCTGTTCAACTCCAGGCCCTCGCTCTACTGGATCAGGGAACGGTTCTACGGTTTTTTCTCGGGTAGATAGTCATGCGCATTTTGATTCTTTCCCAGTACTTCTGGCCGGAAAGCTTCATCATCAATGATGTCGCCAGAACGCTCCATGAGCAGGGGCATGAAGTCGTCGTCGCTACGGGTAAGCCGAACTACCCGGATGGCGATGTTTTCGACGGCTACAAGGCGTCCGGTAGCCAGCGTCAGCGTTACCTGGAGCGGATTGATGTGCTCCGTGTTCCGCTTTGGCCGCGCGGCAAGGGCGGGGCGAAAAACCTGGTGCTCAACTACCTCTCGTTTGTCCTCGCCGGTCTTTTTTACCTGCCTTGGATGCTTCGTGGGCGTCAGTTCGATGCCATCCTGGTATTCGCCCCATCGCCCATTCTGCAGGCGATTCCCGCCATCCCCTTGAAGTGGCTGAAGCGGGCCAAGCTGGCCCTTTGGGTTCAGGATCTTTGGCCGGAAAGCCTGGAGGCCACCGGGTTCATTCGTAACCCGCGTGTGCTGCGCGCCGTGGGATGGGTGGTACGGGGCATTTATCGCTTTTGCGATGTCCTGCTGGTACAGTCGCGAGCGTTTGTCGAGCCAGTAGCGCGATACGCCAATCGGCAAAAAATCGTCTATTACCCTAACTCCATGGATGTCAGGCCCGTCGCAGGAATAGCTGTTATTCCCGATGAGTTCAAGGCCCTACTGGAACAGCATTTCTGTGTGGTGTTTGCCGGAAATCTGGGGACGGCGCAGGCACTTGATACGCTAGTCCAGGCAGCAGCACAGCTGCGCGACGACCCGCAAATTCGTTTGGTGCTGGTCGGCAGCGGCAGTCGATTGGGCTGGCTCGAGGCGCAGAAACAGGCCGGTGGTCTGGACAACTTGATACTGCCCGGGCGCTTCCCGATGGAAGTGATGGGCCAGGTTTTTGAACGCTCCTCGGCGTTGCTGGTGTCGCTCAATGATGAAGAGGCGTTTGCCCAGACCATCCCGAGCAAGATTCAGGCATATCTGGCCGCTGGCCGTCCTGTCATTGCCTGCCTGAATGGCGAGGGTGCTCGGGTTGTCAGCGAAGCGCAAGCGGGGCTTGTATCGCCCGCCGAGCAAGTGGTGCCACTGGTGCAGAACATCCGTGCTGTAAAGGCGATGAATCAGGCTGAACGAGCCGAGATGGGGCGCTCGGGGCGAGCGTATTTCGATGCGAATTTTGAGATGACAGCGCAAGTCGAGCGACTTGCGACGCTGTTGCAGTAATGAAAGGGCGTAATTGATGAAGGTTCTAGTGCTTGGTGTCACAGGGATGCTCGGGAATGCGGTTTTCCGCGTCTTTGCTTGTGATCCAGCCTTTGAGGTCTGGGGAACACTGCGCAGCGGTAGTGCAATGCGATACTTCCCATCGCAAAGCCATGAGCGTTTGCTCGCCGGTGTCGATGTGCTCGATCAAGATGCTCTCGCGTCGGCCATCGCCAAGGTGCGTCCTGACGTAGTGATCAATTGTGTCGGCCTGATAAAGCAGTTGGCAGATGCCAATGACCCGCTCACGGCGCTGCCGATCAACGCAATGCTGCCTCACCGCCTGGCACGGCTTTGCGAGCTGGCCGGGGCGCGCCTGATCCATGTCAGCACCGACTGCGTGTTTTCCGGGAAGCGCGGGTTGTACCGGGAGAGTGACCTATCGGACGCTGAGGACCTGTACGGCAAATCCAAATACATTGGCGAACTGCACGATGTGCCCCATGCGATCACCTTGCGGACTTCGATCATCGGCCATGAGCTGAATTCTGATTACGCGCTGGTCGACTGGTTCCTATCGCAGCAAGGCAGCGTCAAAGGCTTCAGCCGGGCTATCTTCTCGGGGCTGCCCACTGTGGAGTTGGCGCGTGTGATGAAGGATTACGTTCTTCCTCACCCTGAGCTCAATGGCCTGTATCATGTGGCGGCAGAACCGATCAGTAAGCTGGATTTGCTGCAACGAGTTGCCGCCCAGTATGGCAAGGCGATCGAGATTTATCCCGATGATACACTGGCGATCGACCGTTCACTGGATGCTTCGCATTTCAGCCAGGCCACGGGTTACAAGGCCCCGGCTTGGTCGGACCTCATTCGTGAAATGTTTGAGCAGCGCTGATTGACGAGGTTTGGGGCGGCGGTGAGGGCTTGATGCACGGCTCCAAATCTACGGAGTAAATATCTTGGCGGCTGCATTTTTCTGGCTGTCCGTGAGTTCTCTTTGGTATCGCTCGCTGAGCCATTTCTCGTATCTGCCTAACCCGTTGTTTTGTCTACTCCTGTCATCTCAGCGGCTGGCGCTGCCGCTGCTGACGATGTCCAAAGGGATGAGCCGCCTCAGGCTGTTACAGGGAATGTTGGTCCCCGGTTTTAGTTTTTTATGTTCTTCTTTGTGCACATTGTGCTTTTCATCTTCATCTACGTTGCGTTATTCACTGTCGATTACATCCACGCGCTGTATATCGTTCAGGCTGCACGGATTGCAGCTTTGGGTGTCGCTCGGACGAAGGTGGTGGCGCAAGTGGCGAATGATTCAAATTTGGAGTGGCCATGTTCGACGACAAGGTATTAATGATCACCGGAGGCACTGGCTCCTTCGGTCACACGGTGTTGCGGCGTTTCCTCAACACCAGCGTTCGAGAAATTCGCATCTTTTCCCGTGATGAAAAGAAGCAGGAAGACATGCGTATCGCCCTGGCCAACGACAAGGTCAAGTTCTACATCGGTGATGTGCGGGACTACGACAGCCTGAAACAAGCCATGGTCGGTGTGGATTACATTTTCCATGCGGCGGCGCTGAAACAGGTTCCGTCTTGCGAGTTCTATCCCATGGAAGCGGTCCGCACCAACGTCAATGGCACCGAGAACGTGCTCAATGCGGCGATCTCCGCAGGCGTGAAGCGTGTCGTGGTGTTGAGTACCGACAAAGCGGTTTATCCGATCAACGCCATGGGCATATCCAAAGCCATGGGTGAAAAGTTGATGGTCGCCAAGTCGAGGATGATTCCGGAGGGCGGTACGGTCGTCTGCGCAACACGTTATGGCAATGTCATGGCGTCCCGCGGTTCGGTGATTCCGCTGTTCGTGGATCAACTGCGCAGTGGTGAACCGCTGACGGTTACCGACCCCTCGATGACCCGTTTCCTGATGTCCCTTGAAGACTCCGTCGACCTTGTCCTGCACGCTTTCGAACATGGCCAGCAAGGTGATCTTTTCGTGCAAAAGGCGCCAGCCTCGACCGTGGGCGACCTTGCGCAGGCGGTCAAGGAACTGTTCGGGCGCGATAATCCGGTTCGGGTTATCGGTACCCGGCATGGCGAGAAGCTCTACGAGTCCCTGGTCTCTCGCGAAGAGATGGCCAAGGCTGAAGACATGGGGCGCTACTACCGTATTCCGGCAGACAATCGCGACCTCAACTACAAAAAGTACTTTGTAGAGGGCGAGGAGAAAATTTCCGAGCTGGACGATTACACCTCGCACAACACCGAGCGCCTGGATGTACCGGGTATCAAGCAGTTGCTGCTAAAACTCGACTACATCAAGGAGCAGCTCGATGCTTAAGGTCATGACCCTGGTCGGAACTCGCCCCGAGCTGATCAAGATGAGCCGAGTGATCGCCGAGCTTGACCGCCAGGTCAACCACGTTCTGGTGCATTCCGGACAGAACTACGACTATGAGCTGAACCAGGTTTTCTTTGATGACCTGGAGATCCGCAAGCCCGACCATTTTCTGGGTGCGGCCGGGGAAACGGCGGCACAGACCATTGCCGAGGTGATTTCCAAGGCCGACGCGGTGTTCGAGCTGGAGCAGCCGGATGCCCTGCTGTTGTACGGCGATACCAACACCTGCCTGGCTGTGATTGCCGCCAAGCGTCGCAAGATCCCGGTCTTTCACATGGAGGCGGGCAACCGCTGTTTCGACCAGCGTGTGCCCGAGGAGCTCAACCGCAAGGTGCTCGATCACCTCTCCGACATCAACATGGTGCTGACCGAACATGCTCGCCGTTATTTGATCGCCGAGGGCATCCGCCCGGAAACCATCATCAAGACCGGCTCGCACATGCATGAAGTGTTGGATTACTACATGCCCAAGATCGAGCAGTCCGATGTGCTTGAGCGCAGCCAGCTGGAAGCCGGGAAGTTCTTCATCGTCAGCGCGCATCGCGAAGAGAATGTCGACACGCCGGACAACCTGCGGGACTTGCTCGCGACCTTGCGCGCCCTGGCTGACGAGTACGGCTACCCGCTGATCGTTTCAACCCACCCACGCACACGCAAACGCCTCGAGGCGCTGGGCGAGTCACTG
Source organism: Pseudomonas morbosilactucae (assembly GCF_023241665.1). NCBI lineage: Bacteria > Pseudomonadati > Pseudomonadota > Gammaproteobacteria > Pseudomonadales > Pseudomonadaceae > Pseudomonas > Pseudomonas morbosilactucae. Next base: position 39,499 of record NZ_JALQCX010000047.1, read on the forward strand.
GAGCATCCGCTGATTCGTTTCGTGAAGCCCTTTGGCCTGCTGGACTACATCAAGTTGCAGATGTCGGCGTTCTGCGTGCTCTCTGACAGTGGCACCATCACCGAAGAAGCTTCCTTGCTGAACCTGCCAGCGGTCACGCTGCGTAACGCCCACGAACGTCCCGAGGGCATGGATGAAGGCACGCTGATCATGAGCGGGTTGAAGAAAGACTCGGTCCTGGCGGCCGTGAAGGTCATCACCTCTCAGCACAGCGCGGGCACTCGCACCACGCCGCTGGTGCCGGATTACGAGGGCGGGCCGGTTTCCTTGCAGGTTGTACGTGTGGTCTTGAGTTACACGGATTACATCAATCGTACTGTCTGGCACAAAGCCTGAGTCTCTTATGCGAGTTTTATTGACTGGCGCCAGTGGTTTTGTGGGGCGTGCGTTGCAGGCGCGGATACTCACCGATGGCGAGCATGTTCTGCGCAGTGCTTTTCGTAACCCGCCGGGTGACCAGGCGGCGCATGAGATCTGCATGGCCCCCGACCTGGGCCCCGATGGCGACTGGCGGGAAGCGCTTGCCGATGTGGACGCGGTCATTCATTGCGCTGCCCGGGTGCATGTCATGGCTGAGCGCGAGTCCGATCCGCTTTGCGCATTTCGCCTGGCCAATACCCAGGGCACCCTGGCTCTGGCACAGCAAGCGGCCGCCGCGGGCGTCAAGCGCTTCATTTTTCTCAGCTCGGTGAAAGTCAACGGTGAGGGCACGGTCGAGGGGCAAGCCTATCGGGCCGAAGATGCCCCTGCGCTGGTCGACCCCTACGGCATTTCGAAGTGGGAGGCTGAGCAAGGCCTGCTGGACATTGCTCGCGACAGCGCGATGGACGTCGTGGTCGTTCGCCCCCCCTTGGTCTACGGCCCCGGGGTGAAAGCCAACTTTCTCAGCATGATGCGCTGGCTGCATCGAGGTGTACCGCTGCCTTTGGGGGCTATCAACAACCGGCGCAGTCTGGTTGCCCTGGACAACCTGGTCGATTTGCTTGTCGTCTGCCTCAAGCACCCCGCAGCCGCCAACCAGCGCTTTATGGTCAGTGACAACGAGGACGTCTCGACGTCGGTCCTGTTGCGTCGGCTGGCCGTTGCGCTGGGCGTGCCCGCGCGACTGGTGCCCGTTCCGCAACGCTGGATCGAAGCCACTGCCGGGCTGCTCGGGCGTGGCCATCTGAGTCATAGGTTGTGTGGCTCGTTGCAGGTTGATATCAGCAGGACCTGCTCTGTGCTGGATTGGACGCCACCCGTTTCTCTCGACGATGCGTTGGCCGCAACCGCTGCACACTATCTGGATACGTTGAAGAAATGACAGTGTTAGGTGTTCTCGCATTTTCTGCCCTACTGGCTTGGCTGTTGACCGCCGTGCTGCGTCGCTATGCGTTGTCTCGCAGTGTTCTGGATATTCCCAATGCCCGTAGCTCCCACACGGTGCCCACTCCTCGTGGCGGCGGCGTGGCGATTGTGGTGAGTTTCCTGGGGGGGCTGATCGCACTCACCGTGCTTGTTTCCGATGCGCCGCTGTCGCTGTTCTGGGCCCTGTTGGGGGCCGGTGCCGGTGTGGCCCTGTTGGGGTTTCTGGACGATCACGGTCACATTGCCGCGCGCTGGCGCCTGCTGGGGCATTTCCTCGCGGCCCTGTGGGCGTTGTATTGGCTTGGGGGGGTGCCGGCACTGAGCATCTTCGGCCTGAGCGTCGATTTCGGGGTGTTCGGATATGGCCTGGCGGCCCTTTACCTGGTCTGGCTGTTGAACCTGTACAACTTCATGGATGGCATCGATGGCATTGCCAGTGTCGAGGCCGTTTGTGCGTGCCTGGGCGGCGCTCTGTGTTTTTGGTTGGTGACCGACGACGTCACGTCCCTGGAGTCGGGTGCATTAGCGGGGATCTACTTGCCGGTACTGCTGGCCATGGCGACGGCTGGTTTCCTGGTGTGGAATTTTCCGCCTGCGAAGATCTTCATGGGGGACGCCGGTAGCGGTTTCCTTGGGGTCGTGTTGGGTATTCTGAGTCTTCACGCCGCGTGGCACGATCCTTCCCTGCTCTGGTGCTGGCTGATCCTGCTGGGGGTCTTTGTGGTCGATGCGACCCTGACGCTGTTCAGGCGCCTGCTCAGGGGCGAGAAGGTGTATGAAGCCCATCGCAGTCATGCCTATCAGTTTGCGAGTCGCCAGTATGGTCGGCACCTGCCGGTGACTGTCGCGGTTGCGGGGCTCAATCTGTTATGGCTGCTCCCTCTCGCCGTGTGCGTCGCCAAGGGGGTAGTGGGGGGGGTGAGCGGGTTGGTCCTGGCCTATGCCCCCCTCCTGTTCATAGCGTTCAAGTACCGTGCTGGGCTTGCGGAGCAAGAGGGATGAGAGTGAGGTCGGACGCTATACGCCAACGCCTGCTTGGCTTGTCGCGACAGCGCAAGCGGGCATTGCAGGTCATCACGGATGTTTTCCTGCTCTGGGGCGCTCTTTGGCTGGCCTTCCTCATTCGCCTGGGCGGCTCGCACCAAGTCAACTTGAGTGAGTACCTGTGGCTGTTCATGGCCGCTCCGGCCACGGCGATTCCGCTGTTCATCCGTTTTGGCTTATACAGGGCGGTCCTGCGCTACTTCGGCAGTTCTGCGCTTGTCACCATTTTCAATGCGGTCAGCCTGTCGGCCCTGCTGCTGGCGTTGGTCATTTACCTGGTACGGCCCGACGCATTGATGCCGCGCTCGGTGGTGTTCATCTACTGGGGGCTTTCATTGCTGCTGGTAGGCGGTCTGCGTTTGCTCATGCGGCAGTATTTCATCGGCGAGTTGCTCCCGCTGCGTAACATCGCCAACGAGCAAGGTCTGCAACGGGTCGCCATTTATGGCGCCGGGGCCGCAGGCAACCAGTTGCTGGCTGCACTGCGCATGGGCCGGCGCATGCTGCCGGTTGCTTTTGTCGACGATGACGAGAGTATTGCCGGGCGGGTCATTGGCGGTTTGAAGGTCTACAAGTCCAAGCACATCCAACAGATGATCGACGATACGGACTCCCACGAAGTGCTTCTGGCGATTCCTTCGGTGTCGCGTTCCCGGCGTCGGGAAATTCTTGCCTCGCTGGAGGCGTTCTCGGTTCATGTCAGAACGATCCCAGGTTTCATGGACCTTGCCAGTGGGCGCGTCAGCGTCAGTGACCTGCAGGAAGTGGACATCGCCGACCTGCTCGGTCGCGATGCCGTGCCGCCGCAGAAGGTACTCTTCGATCGCTGCATTCGCGGCCAAGTGGTCATGGTCACAGGGGCCGGCGGGTCGATCGGGTCCGAGCTGTGCCGCCAGATCATTGCCACTGGCCCCACCACCTTGCTGCTGTTTGAACACAGCGAGTTCAATCTCTACAGCATCCATACCGAACTTGAGCAGCGTGTTCGCCGTGATTCGCTGTCGGTGCGCTTGATGCCCATCCTGGGGTCGATCCGCAACTCGGCGCGCTTGCTGGATGTGATGCGTACCTGGGGCGTCAACACGGTCTATCACGCAGCGGCCTACAAGCATGTACCGATGGTTGAGCACAACATCGCCGAAGGCGTGCTGAACAATGTGCTGGGTTCGACCTTTACCGCCCAGGCGGCAGTCAAGGCGGGGGTGGATAACTTTGTACTGATTTCAACGGACAAGGCGGTGCGTCCGACCAATGTCATGGGCAGTACCAAGCGCCTGGCCGAGATGGTCCTGCAGGCGTTGAGCGCCGAGTCGGCCCCGGTGCTTTTTGGCGAAGGTGAGACCGCCCACCACCTCAACAAGACACGTTTCACCATGGTGCGCTTCGGCAATGTGCTGGGCTCGTCCGGTTCGGTGATTCCGCGTTTCTACGAGCAGATTCGCAAAGGCGGGCCTGTCACGGTCACTCATCCCAACATCACTCGTTACTTCATGACCATTCCTGAAGCCGCGCAGTTGGTGATCCAGGCCGGTGCCATGGGGCAGGGAGGGGACGTGTTCGTGCTGGACATGGGGTTGCCGGTGAAGATTGTCGAACTGGCGGAAAAGATGATCCACCTCAGCGGCCTTGGCGTGCGCTCGGACGTCAATCCCCATGGCGACATCGCCATCGAGTTCACCGGGTTGCGTCCCGGGGAGAAGCTCTATGAGGAGCTGTTGATCGGTGACAATGTCAGCGCCACGGAGCATCCGATGATCATGCGCGCCAATGAAGAGTACCTGTCCTGGGAGGCGTTCAAACAGGTGCTGAGTGATTTGCTGGCGGCCGTTGATCGGGATGACTATGAACGGGTTCGCCAACTATTGCGCGAGACGGTCAGTGGGTACGTCCCTGAGGGTGAAATTGTCGACTGGATTCACCTGAAGCGTCGAACCTGACCGCTGGGGAGGATGGTCGAGAACCCGCGTTGAGCGGGTTCTCGGTTTTTGAGTCAGGCAAACACGAAGTACTTGCGCACGGTTTCCACCACTTCCCAGGTGCCTTTCATGCCCGGCTCGACGATGAAGATGTCGCCGGCGCGCAGGTGGATCGGCGCTTGGCCGTCCGGGGTGATGACGCAGTAGCCTTCCTGGAAATGGCAGTACTCCCACTTCTCGTACGCCACCCGCCATTTGCCGGGGGTACAGATCCAGGTGCCCATGATCTTGCTGCCGTCTTCGCTGGTGTAGGCGTTGAGGTTGACGGTGTGCGGGTCGCCTTCGAGTTTTTCCCATTTGCAGGCGTCGAGCACCGGCAGCGGGTGGGTATCACGCAGCACGGTAATAGGTTTGGACATTCTGGCGCTCCTGGCAGTTGGCAGATCGGAAGTCGCACCCTATAGCGCCCGGCATCGGCAGGGTTGTCTGGGCTCGACATCAATCTATCCAGAAGCGCAGCCCGGTCCCCGCGCGTGTCGCCGGCGAGCGCAGCAATGCCCGGGCCTGCCGGGGCGAGGGCGGGGATTGCCGGTTGAAATTATCGTTCGCCAAAAAGCGCTTTTTTCGCAGGATTTACGAAATATCTGAAGCGCGGCGCGGAATTTCGCAAGAATCTACACGGGCATCGCTCGTATCATTCAGGTCGACGTGATCGAGAGCCACACCATGGACAACACACCCCGCTGGTGGGATATCAGCCCGCCCTTGAGTACCGCGACCCCGACCTGGCCGGGGGATACGCCATTTCAGGAAGAACGTGTCTGGCAGTTCGGACCCGAGTGCCCGGTGAATGTCGGGCGCATCACCTTGTCACCCCACACCGGCGCCCATGTCGATGCGCCGCTGCATTACCGTGCCGATGGTGCGCCCATCGGTGAGGTCTCGCTGGACGTGTACATGGGCCCGTGCCGGGTCGTGCATTGCCTGGGCAGCGGGCCGCTCGTGCAGCCCGAGGATTTGGCCGGGCACCTGGAGCAGTTGCCGCCGCGGGTGCTGTTGCGCACTTATCAACAGGCGCCGCTGGCGGTCTGGGACGAGCATTTCACGGCGGTGGCCCCGGCCACCGTCGAGCTGCTGGCCAGCCTCGGCGTGCGCCTGATCGGCATCGACACGCCGTCCCTGGACCCGCAGCAATCCAAGACTATGGACGCCCACAACGCCGTGGCCCGCCAAGGCATGGCGATTCTCGAAGGCGTGGTGCTCGATGCCGTGCCGGAAGGGGATTACGAATTGATCGCCCTGCCGTTGCGTTTTGCCCACCTGGACGCCAGCCCGGTGCGGGCGATCCTGCGGCCCTTGAACCGATAATTTTCACTACAACGAAGCTGGCTGCCTCGGCGCGGGCCTTTGATCCGTGCCCAGCCCCGAGCGATCGGCCAGCCGCTACCTGATGGGAGGAGCCCCCGCCATGAGCCAATGTCCTTATTCAAGCAACCCGCCGGATGAATGGCATAACGCCGAGCTGAATTTCTCCGACTCCATGAGCTACGGCGACTACTTGGACCTGGGGCGCATCCTCAGTGCCCAGCACCCCTTGTCGCCGGACCACAACGAGATGCTGTTCATCATCCAGCACCAGACCTCCGAGCTGTGGATGAAGCTGATGCTGCACGAACTCAAGGCCGCCCGTGAGCACGTGCGCCTGGGCGAGTTGCCGCCGGCGTTCAAGATGCTGGCGCGGGTGTCGCGGATCTTCGATCAACTGGTCCACGCCTGGGCGGTGCTGGCCACCATGACCCCGTCGGAGTACAAGTCGATCCGGCCTTACCTGGGCCAGTCCTCGGGTTTCCAGTCGTTCCAGTACCGGGACATCGAATTTATCCTCGGCAACAAAAGTGCGGCCTTGTTGCGGCCCCACGCCCACCGCCCGGAACTGCTGGAGTCGCTGCAGGCGTCGATCAGCACGCCGTCCTTGTACGACGAAGCGATCGGCCTGATGGCCAAGGCCGGCTTGAACATCGACCCTCAGCGCCTGACGCTGAACAGCACCGCGCCGACGCTGCACGACCCGTCGGTCGAGGCCGCCTGGCGCGAGGTGTATGCCGACCCGACCCGCTACTGGGACCTGTACCAGTTGGCGGAGAAGTTTATCGACCTCGAAGACTCATTCCGCCAGTGGCGCTTCCGCCACGTGACCACCGTGGAACGGATCATTGGTTTCCAACCCGGCACCGGCGGCACCGAAGGCGTGGGCTACCTGCGCAAGATGCTCGACACCGTGTTGTTCCCCGAGCTGTGGCGGGTTCGCTCCTCGCTCTGATCGCCAAACGCCCCGCCTGCCGGGGCGTTTTCATTTTCGCCCGGGTCTCGGGCGCCAGCCGTGTACGGGCAAGGGCTGACGCCAACACCGCCCGAGGGATAAAGTGGCCGCCCCCAGCGGCTTATTTTTATTTCATCAGGCAGACCACGTGGCTCAGACCTTCGAGCTTGAAACCCTCAACATGCGGCTCAACGACCCGGAGTTTGCGCCCCTGGACCTGCACCAGCGCATTCAGCGGGCGTTGCGCGGCCTGATCCTCGATGGCGCCTTGGGCCCCGGGGTGAAGTTGCCGGCGAGTCGGACCCTGGCCAAGTCGTTGGCGGTGTCCCGTGACACCGTGGAAAACGCCTACGAGCAGTTGCAGCGCGATGGCTTCATCCAGCGTCGCGGGGGCTCGGGCAGTTACGTCAGTGACAGCATTGGCGCCCAGTTACGCGGTGCCGCCCGCCGCCGCGTGCGCTTGCAGGAGCAGCCCCCGGCTGCTCGGGAGCCAGGCTCGGGCCTGAGCCGCCGTGGGCGGATGATGTTCGAGCGAGGCGGCGTCACCGATCAGCAAGTGGTCACCGCATTTGCCACGGGGTTGCCGGAAACCCGCAGCTTTCCGCTGGCGGTCTGGGAGCGCCTGCAACGCCAGGTGCTCAAGGAACATCGGGGTAGCGTGTTGCTGCACGGCGACCCGCAAGGTGCCGAACCGCTGCGCAAGGCCATCGCCGCCTACCTGAACCTGGAGCGCGGGGCCAAGGTGCGGCCCGAACAGATTCTGGTGCTGAGCAGTACTCGTCAGGCGTTGTTCCTCTGCGCCCAGCTGCTGGTGGACGCCGGCAAGCCGATCCTGATGGAGAACCCGGGTTACTTCGGGGCGCGTAAGGCCTTCGAGTCCGCTGAGGCGCGGATCGTGCCCATCGACGTCGACGGCCAGGGCATTCGCACTGACCTGTTGCGGGCCGATCGCAGTGGCGCCTCCTGCGTCTATGTGACGCCGTCGCACCAATACCCCACCGGCGCCACCCTGTCCCTGGAGCGCCGCCTGGAGCTGACCCGTTGGGCCGCCGAGCACGACAAGTGGATCATCGAAGACGACTACGACAGCGAGTTCCATTACGACGGCCTGCCCACGGCCTGTGTCCAGGGCCTGGACCCGTATCAGCGAACCCTCTACGTCGGCACCTTCAGCAAGACCCTTTCACCCGGCCTGCGCATGGGCTACATGGCCTTGCCCGAGGAGTTGGTCAGTGCCTTCAGCAGCGCCCGCAGCATCATGGATGGGCACACCCCGCAGATTCTTCAACTGACCCTGGCGCGGTTCATGGAAGAGGGCCATTACAACGGCCATGTGCGGGCCATGCGCAAGCTTTATGCCGGGCGTCGGCAAGCGATGCTCGGGGCCATCGAGCGGCACCTCAAGGGCATCGCCATCGCCTTGCCGCCGCCGGGAGGGTTGCAGATCCCTTGCCTGCTGCAATCCGGTTGGACCGAGGTGCAGACCCAGCAACGGGCAGCCAGGGTCGGTATCCAGTTGCCCGGGCTCAGCCGGCTGTACGCCGGGGAGCAGAAGCAGCAGGGCTGGTTGCTGGGCTACGCCTCGTTGAGCGCCCATGAGATCGACGCGGCCATGGCGCGCCTGGCCCAGGCCCTGAGAAAGCGTTAGCCCGGGCCAGGCGTCGAGCTTCAAGGCTGGGCGGCATTGGCCGGCAGTCGGGTAGCCCGGCCATGGATCAGCAGGTGCACGGTCAACCCGGCCACCAGCCCCCAGAAGGCGCCGCCGACCCCCAGCAGGGTGACGTTGGCCGCCGTGGCCAGGAAGGTGATCAGCGCGGTTTCCCGGGTGGGCGCATCGGCCATGGCATTGGCCAGGCTGCCGCCGATGGCGCCCAACAGCGCCAGGCCCGCCAGGGTGGTGATAAAGGCCTTGGGCAGGACCATGAACAGGGTTGCCAGGGTCACCCCGAAAGTCCCCACCAGGATGTAGAACAGCCCGCAGGCGATACCGGCGATGTAGCGTTTGCCGGGGTCCTTGTGGGCGTCCTCGCCGGTACAGATCGCCGCTGTGATCGCTGCCACGTTGAAGGCGTGGGCACCGAATGGCGCCATGAGCAGTGAACCCAGGCCCGTGACGGTGAGCAACGGGTTGGCGCTGGTCTGGTAACCGTCATTGCGCAGCACCAGCATCCCGGGCATGTACTGGCCGGTGAGGGTGATGACGAACAGCGGCAGCGCCACCCCCAGCAAGGCTTGCACAGAGAACTGCGGCGCGGTGAACACCGGCACTGCGAGGCTCAAGTGCACCGCTGAAAAGTCGATTCGCTCCTGGGCGATCCGCAGCGCCAGGCCGATGACCAGGATGCCCACCACGGCAAACCGTGAAGTGAAACGTCGCAGCAGCGCGTAGGACACCAGCAGCACGATCACCAGCAGCGGGTCGGCACTGGCGCCGCCAAAGGCGTTGATGCCGAACTGCAGCAAGATGCCCGCCAGCAGGCCGGCGGCGATGCCCTTGGGGATCATCCGCACCAGTTTGTCGAAGGCCCCGGAGGCGCCGAGGAGGATGAACCCCAGGGCCGAAATCAGGTAGGCGCCGATCACCTCGGCGTAAGGCGTGAAGGGCATCACCGTGGCCAGGAAGGCGGCGCCGGGTGTGGACCAGGCGGTGATGATCGGTGCCCGGTAGCGCAGGCTCAGCCACAGACCGCTCAGGCCCACGCCCACCGATACCGCCCAGACCCAGGACGCGGTCTGGGCCGGTGACAGCCGCGCCAGTTCGGCGGCCTGGAACACCAGGACGAAGGTCCCGCCGTAGTTCACCAGCACTGAAATCAGCGCCGCCACGGTGGGCGAAAAAATATTGGCCAGTCGAAGGCCTGCCGCAGTTCTGTTCATAAGCCACTCTCCATCCAGTCACAGGCTCCCTGGCTCAACCGCCGGGAGGGGCTCGATTCTAGGGAGAGAGCGGACTGTTGATTCAGGCCACATTTGCAGGAATTGGCAGACCGCTTTTGCGTGGCCAATAAAAAAGCCCGGCCTTGATCCAAGGCCGGGCTTTCAGTCTTGCAGCGCTACTGCGGCTTAGCGCAGGGCGGGTTGCGCGGCCTTTCTCGCCTGGCTCACGCGGTACAGGCCCCAGATCACCAGGACCCACACCGGAATGGCATACACCGAGGCACGGATGCCCGGGATCATCCACATCACGCCCACGATCATGACCATGAAGGCCAGGCACAGGTAGTTGCTCAGTGGCGACCAGAAGGCCTTGAACGACGGCACTACACCTTGTTCGGCCATGGCCTTGCGAAAGCGCAGGTGGGTCAGGCTGATCAGCGCCCAGTTGATCATCAGTGCCGCCACCACCAGGGCGAACAGCAACTCCAGCGCTTCGTGGGGCGCCAGGTAGTTGACCAGCACGCACAGCAGGGTGATCAGCGCGGAAATGCCCAGGGCCAGCACCGGCACGCCTTGCTTGTTGAGCTTCATCAGCGCTTTCGGCGCATCGCCCTGTTCGGCCAGGCCGTAGAGCATGCGGCTGTTGCAGTACACGCCGCTGTTGTACACCGAGAGCGCCGCCGTCAGGACCACGAAGTTGAGGATCTGCGCGGCTGCATCACTGCCGATCAGCGAGAAGATTTTCACGAACGGGCTGCTGCTGTAGGCGTCGCCGCCGGCACTGAGGCTCACCAGCAGTTCATCCCACGGGTACAGCGACAGCAGCACCGCGAGGGCGCCGACGTAGAAGATCAGGACCCGGTAAACCACCTGGTTGATCGCCTTGGGGATCACTTTGCGCGGCTCGCTGGCTTCGGCGGCAGTGATGCCCACCAGCTCCAGGCCGCCGAACGAGAACATGATGAAGGCCATGGCCATCAGCAGGCCGCTGTAGCCGTTAGGGAAGAAGCCGCCGTGGTCCCACAGGTTGCTGAACGAGGCCTGTGGTCCGCCACTGCCGCTGAACAGCATGTAGCAACCCAGGACGATCATGCCGAGGATGGCCACCACCTTGATGATGGCGAACCAGAACTCGGCTTCACCGAAGAACTTCACGTTCATCATGTTGATCAGGTTGACCAGCACGAAGAACACCGCAGCGCTGACCCAGGTGGGGATTTCCGGCCACCAGAACTGCACGTACTTGCCCACGGCGGTGAGTTCGGCCATGCCCACCAGGACATACAGCACCCAGTAGTTCCAGCCCGCAAGGAAGCCGAAGTAGCCGCCCCAGTACTTGTGGGCGAAGTGGCTGAAGGAACCGGCCACTGGCTCCTCGACGATCATCTCCCCCAGTTGCCGCATGATCAGGAAGGCGATGAAGCCGGCAATGGCGTAGCCCAGAATCATCGACGGTCCGGCGGACTTGAGTACCCCGGCAGAGCCGAGGAACAGTCCGGTGCCGATCGCCCCGCCCAGGGCGATCAACTGAATATGGCGGTTCTTCAAGCCACGCTTGAGCTCGCCCGGTTGCGAAATTTGATCCACTAAATGCGCTCTCTTCTCGTTGTTATCAGGAACGATCCCCGTTGTGGAGGATTCGATCTCGGCTAGATGCTGACGGATCAGATATTACTCTCGGTGAACTTCTCGTCATACAGTTGAACGTTGTTAAGTTGCTGTTCCTGCAACCAGATTTTGATCGACTCGACCATCGGCGGCGGTCCGCAGACGTACATGTCCAGGGGCCCGTCGCGCAGTTGGCTGAGGTCGAAATGCTCGGGGATGTAGCCCCGCTTGCCGGGCCAATCCGCTGGCGGGTCACTGAGCACTTCGGTGTAGCGAAAGCCTGCAATGCGCTCGGCGTAGGCCAGGATCCGCGTGCGTTCGCAGCGGTCGGCAGGGCCGCGCACAGCGTAATACAGGTGCACCGGCTGCTCGCAGCCTTGGTGGGCGATCTGGTCGAGCATGGCCAGCAGCGCCGACAACCCCGTGCCCCCGGCCACCAGCACCAGTGGCTTGTTGATATGGCGCAGGTAGAAGGCGCCCAGCGGAGCCTCCAGCTTGATGTTGTCGCCCACCAGGCAGCGCTCGCGGATGTAGTTGCTCATCACCCCGTCCGGCAACAGGCGAATCAGGAATTGCAGCTGATTGCTTTCGTTGGGGCGGTTGGCGAAGGAGTAAGCGCGTTGGCTGTCGGTGCCAGGGATGCTCAAGCGGGCGTATTGCCCCGGCAGGAAATCCAGCAAGGGTTCGCTGCTGCCCAGGTCCAGGTGCAGGATCGCCGTGCTCTCGCTGACCTGGCGCACCTCGATCACCGAGCCATTGAGCTGGGCCGGCCCGGGGGCGTTGCACAGGCTGGAATCGAAGTCGAAGTAGAACGCGGCATCGGACTGCACTCGGGTCTGGCAGGTGAGGACCTTGCGTTGGGCCAGGTCCTGGGCGGAGAGGGTTTCCTCGTCCACGTAATCCTGGCTGTAGCGGCCCGACTCGCAGCGCCCCTGGCAGGTACCGCACACACCTTCGCGGCAATCCAGGGGAATCTTGATGCCATTGCGCAGGGCGGCGTCGAGCAGGATTTCATTGGCCTGCACGGGAAAGAACAGCGTCTTGCCGTCGGCAAAGCTGAAGGCGACCTTGTGGTTCATCGTCGGTATCCCAGGCAATCAGAGGTGGTAGAAGTCGAGCACCGAGTTGATCCGGTCGTTGAGCAGCAGCACATGCTTGCGGGCGATCAGCCAACTGTCGCCATGGGGCTTGAGGCGATAGGTGGCGTGGCCGTAGAACTGCTCGGAGGTGGCCAGGCGATAGAACAGCGTGTGCCAGTTGAGCTTCACTTCCAGGTCGCCATCGTCCTGCTCGCGAACCCGCAGGTTGCTGACCTGGTGCAAGGTGCGAGGCATCGGCGTGGCGGACGCCGCCTTGCCGGTGCGCAGGCGGAACACCCGGTCTTCCAGGCCGCCACGGTTGGCGTAGTAGATCAGCGACATGCCGCGCTTGGGGTCGGTGGTGTAGACGTGCTCGGAATCCCACTGCGGCAAGTGGAATTCACTCTGCTCGTCGAACAGCGCCAGGTAGGCGTCCCAGTCCTGGGCGTCGCAGAGTTCGGATTTGCGGTAGAAAAACTGTTCGATCTGGTACTGCAATTGCGCATTCATGGTTACACCTCACGCAGCTTCAGGGGTTGCTTGGCCAGGCCGTCCAGCAGGAATCGCTGCCAGTTGCTGTGCTGGTTGACGTACAGCCCTTCGTGGGTGAACTCGGTGCCGGTCATGGCCGGCTGGATGCCGATGGCTTCGCTGTTGCGGGTTGGCCCGGTGGCCCATTTGTGGCTGCCCCGAGAGATGTCGCTCCAGCGCTCCAGGCGTGCCTGGAAGCCGCGCTGGGCCTCGCGAAACTCCACCAGGTCGTCGGGGGTGCCCATGCCCGAGACGTTGAAAAAGTCTTCGAACTGGCGGATGCGGTTTTCCCGGTCAGCGTCCGACTCGCCCTTGACCCCGATGCACTGGCTGATGATCTCGGTCTGGTTCCAGGCCAGTGGGCGGATGATGCGCAACTGCGAGCTGATCTGGTCGAGGAAGAACAGGCTCGGGTAGACGTTGAGGTTGCGCAGCCGGTGCATCATCCACTCGGCCTTGTCCTGGCCATATTCCTCCACCAGGCGCGGCATGATCGTCGCGTAGCCGGAGCGCACGCTGGGGTTGGGCATGTCGCTGAACAGCACGCTGTGGCCATTGTTGAAGGCGAACCAGCCGTCGTCGGTGTCGGCATCGCCGGCGCCGAGCTTGCTGTAGTCCAGGGTGCTGGCGCTGCCGCCGTTCTCGCTGTTGACCTGCTGGCGGTGCTGCACCGTGGCCACGTAGTTGTAGTGCACGGTGCTGACGTGATAACCGTCCAGGCCGTTCTCGTTCTGCAGCTTCCAGTTGCCGTCGTAGGTGTACGCCGACTTGCCGGGCAGCACCTCCAGTTCACCGGTGGGGGACTGGGCGACCATCATGTCGAAGAACACTTTGGCGTCGCCGAGGAAGTCTTCCAGGCTGTTGTCGGCATGCACGTCGAGGCTGATAAACACGAAGCCCTTGTAGCTCTCGATGCGGGCCTTTTTCAGGCCTCGGGTGGCCTTGTCGAACCCTTCGGCGTATTCCGCCGGCGCCTTGACCTTCACCAGGCGGCCGTCGCTCTTGTAGCACCAGGCGTGGAACGGGCAGGTAAAGGTCGACTGGTTGCCCTTGCCGACCCGGGTCAGGGTGGTGCCGCGATGCTGGCAGGCGTTGATCAGGGCATTGAGTCGGCCTTCGCCGTCGCGGGTGATGATCATCGGCTGGCGCCCGGCGCGCATCGTCACGAAGTCGTGGTTATTGGCCAGCTCACTTTCGTGGCAGGCGTAAATCCAGTTCTTCTCGAAGATCAACTCCATTTCCAGGTCGAACAGCTCGGGCTCGGTGAACATGTCCCGGGCGATGCGGAACACCCCGTCGGCGGGGCGAAAATCCACACAGCTCTCGATAAAGGCTGTCCATTGTTCGGTTGTTCTGGCACCACTCATGGGTCGCTACCTTTTTTATTCAGGCCAATCGGTGCGTGCATTAGAGGGAGTCGGGGGGCGGGGTGGCTATCCGCTTTGTGGGTCAAGGTCATCCACAAAATTGCCCGCCCGGTGGGCGCCTTGCCGGCCGGGGCTGGATGGCAGCAGAGGGCGGAGTGCAGGTCGAGGCCCGGGCCGGTAACACCCGCCACTCGCGGTGGGCGTGGAATACCCAAGGTCGTGCACCGGGTGATCGAGGGCTGCACCACGGTGCACCGATGAGCTACTGTGACGCCCAGCCGCAAGGCTGGATCGAAGAGCATCGGGCAGGGTTTATCCACTTAGTCAGCCATTGCTATCCATTGGCTAGGCAGTGGCGCCCGCTGGCGTGGAAGTTGCTCTTCAACCCCCAAGACGCGCCGTCAGAGCGCGCTGAAAAATATTGCCGTGGGTGTGCCGTGATGAATAGCAAAGCTGATTCGCAGTTTCGCGATATTCGTATCGAACGCTTCGACCTCGAAGGGGCCAGAAGCTGGATGTCAGGTATCTGTGGGCCCCATCGCCTGGAGACCGCCAGCCCCGAGCGCATCCGTTTCCACCACAGCGCTAACGTCTTCCGGTCCCGGGCCACCACCCTGGGCACCATCGAATACGGCACCGACGTCACCGTGGACATCGAAGACGCCGAGCGCTTCAGCAGCTACAGCCTGAGCCTGCCCCTGTGCGGTGAGCAGGAGTTGAGCAAGGACGGCGTGCGGCTGATGTCCAACCCCGACCAAGGGGTGATCATCTCGCCCAATGAAAGCCAGGTGCTGGCGATTTCCGGCGACTGCCGCAAGGTCCAGGTGGTGATTACCCGCAGTGCCATGGGCGAGGCTCTGGAAGGCTTGCTGCAACGCCCTCTGGATGCGCCATTGCGTTTCGAGGCGGCGATGAACGCGGTGGACGGCGCCTCGGCTTCTTGGTGGCGCATGGCGCGCTACTTCATCGCCGAGCTGGAAAGCAGCAACGAGCTGTACGAGCAGGTGGCCTTTACCCGGGACATCGAAAGTTCGTTGATCAAGGGCCTGATCCTGGCCCAGCCGAACAACTATTCCGAAGAGTTGCGCGAGGTGCTGGGCGTCAAGCTGCCCCATTACCTGCTGCGTGCCCGCCAGTACATCCACGACAACGCCCGCGAGGCCTTGCACCTGGAAGATCTGGAAGCTGCGGCCGGGGTTTCGCGCTTCAAGCTGTTCGAGGCCTTCAGGAAGTATTTCGCCCTGTCGCCCATGGCGTACCTGAAAAAGTACCGGCTCAACGCGGTGCGTCAGGAGCTGCTGGAACACGGCTCGGCGCGCAATATTTCCGAAATCGCCCTGGGCTGGGGGTTCACCCACCTGGGGCGTTTTTCCGCCGAGTACCGCAAGCTGTTCGACGAGTCGCCGAGCACCACCTTGCAGCGCCACCAGGCTCGGCGCCTCAGCGGTTTCTGAAGGTTATTTGCGTTGCACCAGGTCCAGCAACTCGTCCCGCTCCTTGATCTTCTGCAGGACGATTTCCGAGCGGATGTCGGTGACCCCGGCCGTGCGATTCAGGTGGTTGACGATGAAATCCGAGAAGTGCTTGAGGTTGCGTGCCTGGATCCGCAGCACGTAGTTGCTGGCCCCGGTGATCACGTAGGCGCTGGCCACTTCCGGCCACTGCTGGACCTTCTGGATAAAGGTCTCGTGCCAGTTATCCACATCCTGGCGCAGGGACACGTGGACGATGGCCTCCAGCTCGATGCCCAGGCGCTCGGCGTTGAGCACGGCGCGGTAGCCGCTGATGACCCCTTCACCCTCCAGCATGCGCAACCGACGCAGGCAGGCCGACGGCGACAGGGCGACTTTTTCCGCCAGTTCCTGGTTGCTGATGCGCCCGTCCTGTTGCAGAAAGTGCAGGAGGCGCAGATCGGTGGAGTCGAGCATCATGAGTTGAATAAATCCGCGTTTTTTTCGGTCGGGTTCGAATTTTATTCGAGATTAGTACGGTATGACGCTGCACTTTGCACGAAAATTCTCCCGGGCTTCGTCCATTATTTTCAGGCTCCGCGGACCGCTTCCCCCTCGGCCCGCCTGACCGCTCATCTACAAGAACAGGACGCCCCATGATCAGCAGAAACCATTGCCTGGCCCTCGACGAGCAGGACCCCCTGGCCCCCTTGCGTGAACAGTTCGCCCTGCCGGACGGGGTCATCTACCTCGACGGCAACTCCCTGGGCGCACGCCCGGTGGCGGCCCTTGAGCGGGCACGCCAGGTGCTTGAACAGGAGTGGGGCAACGGCCTGATCCGCAGCTGGAACACCGCCGGCTGGCGCGACCTGCCGCAGCGCCTGGGCAACCAGTTGGCGAGCCTGATCGGTGCCGGTGAAGACGAGGTGGTGATCACCGATACCACCTCGATCAACCTGTTCAAGGTCCTCAGCGCGGCCTTGCGCGTACAGGCCGAGCGGGCGCCGACGCGGCGGGTGATCGTCAGTGAAAGCAGCAACTTCCCCACCGACCTGTACATCGCCGAGGGCCTGACCCAGATGCTCCAGCAGGGCTACTCCCTGCGGTTGGTCGACAGCCCCGAAGCGTTGCCGGCCGCCATCGGCGAAGACACCGCCGTGGTGATGCTGACCCACGTCAACTACAAGACCGGCTACATGCATGACATGCAGGCCCTGACCACCCTGGCCCACGAATGCGGGGCCCTGACCCTGTGGGACCTGGCCCACTCCGCCGGCGCGGTGCCGATCGACCTGCACCAGGCGGGCGCCGACTACGCCATCGGTTGCACCTACAAGTACCTCAACGGCGGTCCGGGTTCCCAGGCCTTTGCCTGGGTCTCGCCGGCGCTCTGCAATCTGGTGACCCAGCCGCTCTCGGGCTGGTTCGGGCATGCCCGGCAGTTCGACATGGAGTCCAGCTACGAGCCGAGCCCGGGCATCGCTCGCTACCTGTGCGGCACCCAGCCGATCACCTCCCTGGCCCTGGTCGAGTGCGGCCTGGATATCTTCGCCATGACCGACATGGCCAGCCTGCGGCGCAAGTCCCTGGCCCTGACCGACCTGTTTATCGACCTGGTGGAGCAGCGTTGTGCAGGCCATGACCTGCAACTGATCACCCCGCGTGAACACGCCAAGCGCGGCAGCCACGTGAGCTTCGAGCACCCGCAAGGTTACGCAGTGGTGCAGGCGTTGATTGCCCAGGGGGTGATTGGCGATTATCGCGAGCCGCGGATCATGCGTTTCGGTTTCACTCCGCTGTACACCCGCTTCAGCGAAGTCTGGGATGCGGTGGAGAAGCTGGGGCAGATTCTTGATCAAAAAACCTGGGCCCAACCGGAGTTCCAGGTGCGCCACAGCGTGACTTGACCTCGGCACCTCGCTCCCGCGGCAGGCGCGGGAGCGAGACACCCAGCGCCGTGCAACCATAACAATAAAGGGGCACCCAACGTGACCACGACCAACAAGGGTTTTGAAGCGATTTCCAATCGTGAGCAGGGCCTGCGGCGCCAGCTCACCGCCGGCCAGATGAGCATGATCGCCATCGGTGGCGCCATCGGCACCGGGCTGTTCATGGGCAGCGCCTACGCCATCGGGTATGCCGGTCCCAGCGTGCTGCTGAGCTACGCCATCGGCGCCCTGATCACCTTGCTGTTGATGGGCTGCCTGGCGGAAATGACCGTGGCCCATTCCACCTCCGGCTCCTTCGGGGCCTACGCCGAGTTCTACGTCAGTCCGCTCGCCGGCTTCCTGGTGCGTTATGCCTACTGGGCGGCCATCGTGCTGGCGGTGGGCGCCGAGGTCACGGCCATCGCCATGTACATGAAGTACTGGTTCGCCAACGTTCCTGAATGGGTGTGGATCGTCTCCTTCTCCAGCGTGCTGATCGCCCTCAACGCCATCAGCGTGAAAACCTTCGGCAACTTTGAATACTGGTTCTCGACCATCAAGATCGCCGCCATCGTCGGCTTTATCATCCTCGCGGTGTACGTGGTGTTCGGCTCCGGCAACCCCGACTACGGGGTGCACAACTACACGGCCCACGGCGGGTTTTTCCCCAACGGTTTCCAAGGCATGTGGATCGCGGTGATCGTCTCGATCTTCAGCTACCTGAGCGTGGAAATGATTGCCGTGGCCGCCGGTGAAGCCGAGGACCCGCAGCAGGCGGTGAAAAAAGCCTTCCGCGCAACCATCGTGCGCTTGGTGGTGTTTTACCTGCTGACCCTGGCCCTGATGCTGGCCATCGTGCCTTGGGTCCAGGCCGGCAAGGCCCAGAGCCCCTTCGTCACGGTGATGCAGACCATCGGCATTCCCGGGGCCACCGGGGTGATGAACTTCGTGATCCTGATCGCCGCCCTGTCAGCGATGAACAGCCAGCTGTACATCACCACGCGCATGATGTTCAGCCTGTCCCGCGCCGGCTACGCGCCCAGGTCCATGGGCGCCCTGAGCAAGACTGGCATCCCCCTTAACGCGTTGTTGCTGTCCAGTTCCGGCATCGCCCTGGCGACCCTGGTCAACGTGCTGTACCCGGAAAGCTCATTTACCCTGATGATGGCCATCTCGATGTTTGGCGCGATCTTCACCTGGTTCATGATCTTCCTCACCCACTACTGCTTCCGCCGTTATCACCAGCGCCACGGCGAGCAGCCGCTGTCGTTCCGTATGCGCCTGTTTCCCTACAGCACCCTGCTTGGGCTGGTGTTGATGGGGGCGGTGATGATCACCACCTACTTCACCGACGCGTTCAAGATGACCCTGGTGTTTGGCGTGCCGTTCTTGCTGATTCTGTCGGTGGTCTACGCGGTGTTCTTCAGAAAGGCGCGGGCGCCGGTGGCTGCCGAGCTGTCCAACGTCTGATTACGCCAGGTCGGCCGGGTGGCTTTAGAGGCTGCCCAGCCGGCATTGCTGGTGGGCGTGTTGCAGGCTGTCCTCAAAGCGTTCGACCTCGCTGAAGCGTTGTTGCAACTGGTCGATCTGTTGCTGTAATTCACGCTTCTTGCTGGCCAGGGCCTCCTGGGCCAGCGCCCAGGGGAAGGCGTCGCCGCTGTGTCGGGCAAACAGCTCCTGCAACTCCTTGAGCTTGAAACCCAGTTGCTGGGCGCACTTGATAAACATCAGGCGCTCCACGCTTTCCTGGTCGTAGACCCGGTATTGGCCCTGACGCTGGGCCGTGGGCAGCAGGCCGATGGCTTCGTAATGGCGGATGCTCTTGACGGTGGTTCCGGACAATTGCGCGGCTTTGCCGATGTACATGCACACTTCCTTTTCCATGGCGGCCAGAAGGCCGGTGGCGTGCGCGCATTATCCGAACCCTTCAGCGCCTGGCAAGGGCCCGGGCTTGTTCCAGCCAGGTGTGCCGACGGGGTTCGCTGGCGTCCAGCAACGGGCCGAAGGTCAGGGTTTGCAGCGGGCGGATGCCGCAGAACTCTAGGGTGGTCTTGCGCACTTGATGCAGCCCGGGCATGCGGTACACCCAGCGGTAGTACCAGGGCGGGGTGTCCATGGTCACCAGCAAGTGAGCGCTGCGGCCCTTGAGCAGTTTCTCGGGGAAGGCCTTGCCCGGGCGGTACTTGAAGGCGAAGCCGGGCAGGAACACCCGATCGAAAAAACCCTTGAGCAGCGCCGGCGTCCCGCCCCACCAGATCGGATAGACCAGGGTCATGTGCTCGGCCCACAGAACATCGGCCTGGGCCTGTAGCAAGTCGCTCTCCAGGGGCTGGATCTGTTGGTACCCCTCATGCAGCACTGGGTCGAAGGCCAGTTCGCCGAGGCGCAGTTGGCGCACCTCGTGACCGGCCTGCTGCGCGGCTTCGATGTAGCTATCCGCCAGGGCGCCGCAGAAGCTGCGGTGGGAAGGATGGCCGAGAATCACCAGGATGCGTTTGCTCATTGCGGCTGTCCTTGAACACAAAGAGCCCAGGGTAAAGCCTACTGCCAAGGGGAGAGTCAAGGGCCGAGCAGGGCGTCCCACAGCGCCTTGGCGTAGGGTGGCAGGGCTTGCTCGTCACGGGTGCACAGCAGCAGTCGGCGCTGGGCCCAGGCTTCGTGCAAGGGCACTGCTTTGAGTGCCTGGCGGCGAGTGCCGCGTTGCAGGGCGGCTTGGGGCACCACTGCCACCCCGGCGCCCCTGGCCACCATGCGCATCACCCCATCGAAACCTTCGGCGCGGATGCGCATCTGCATGCGCAGGCCGGCGTGCAGTGCTTGTTCTTCCAGGTACACCGCCAGGGCGCTGGCGGCGGGTAGGCCCACGTAGTCATGGTGCAGGCTGTCGCTGAAGCGCGGCTGCGGGGTGGCGGCCAAAGGGTGCGTGGGGGCCATGATCAGCACCAGCGGGTCGTCGCGAAATGGCCGGGTGACCAGGCCTTGGGTGTCTACGGCATCGGAGACGATACCCAGGTCTGCCGCACCCTGGCGCAGGGCATGGGTGATGCGCTGGCTGGGCCACTCTTGCAGGTCGATGTCCAGGTGCGGGTGATGGCAAAGAAAGTCCGCCAGCAACTCCGGCAGGTACTCGCTGCTGGCAGTGGTGTTGCACAGCAGGCGCACCTGGCCCTTGATCCCCTTGGCGTACTCGGCGAGGTCCTGTTGCAGGTGGTCGACGTACAGCAACAGCGTCCGGGCGTGTTGGGCCAGGGCCTTGCCGGCGGGTGTCGGGTTGATGCCGCGGCGCCCGCGTTCGAGCAACTCGATGCCCAGCGAGGCTTCCATGGCGCGGATGCGGGCACTGGCGGCGGCCAGGGACAAGTGGCTGCGAGCGGCGCCGGCGGTGATGTTCCCCGCCTCCAGAATGTTCAGGTACAGCCGCAAGTCGATCAGGTCGAAGTGCATGGAGTCTCCCTCGGGGAACCGGGTCGGTGTAGGAGCCGGCTTGCCGGCGAAGGGGCCCGGGAGTTTTGCACAGGCCGTGGAAACGCCTTCGCTGGCAAGCCAGCTCCTACGGAGGTACGGGCAATAAATTTTCGTATGTGCCTATTGCTTGGCAAGAGGCTGGCTCAGTATATGGCAGATTTTCCGCGAGCCGATCCGAGCGCAGGATAGGCCCATGACGACCTCCCTCGCGTTTTATCAGAACCTCGGATTCAGCCTTTCCCTGCTGGTGATCGGCACCTTTGTCCTGGCCGGCATGGTCAAGGGCGTGATCGGCCTTGGCCTGCCCACCATCGCCATGGGGCTGTTGGGCTTGGCTATGGCCCCGGCGCAGGCTGCGGCCTTGCTGATTGTGCCGGCAACCCTGACCAACCTTTGGCAGTTGGCCTTTGGCGGGCACTTGCCGGCCTTGCTCAAGCGCCTATGGCCGATGCTGCTGGCGATCTTCGTGGGCACTGCTGGCGGTTCCCTGTGGCTGGGGATCGACGCCGGGCATTGGGTGGTGCGGGGCCTGGGCGCGGCCTTGTTGCTCTATGCGCTGAGCGGCCTGCTGTTGCCGACCTTGCGCCTGGCCCCCGCCATGAGCGCTGGCTGGCGCCGTTGTGCGGGTTGATCACCGGCGTCATCACCTCTGCCACCGGGGTGTTTGTGATCCCGGCGGTGCCTTACCTGCAGGCCCTGGGCTTGAGCAAGGACGAGTTGGTGCAGGCTCTGGGGCTGTCGTTCACGGTCTCTACACTGGCCCTGGCCGCCGGCCTTTCATGGCACGGCGCCCTGGGCAGCGGCGAATTGAGTGCTTCGTTGCTGGCCCTGGCGCCGGCCATGCTCGGCATGTGGCTGGGCCAAGGCCTGCGGCAGCGCATCAGCGCCGTGCTGTTCAAGCGGGTGTTCTTTATCGGCCTGGGCCTGCTGGGCGGGTATTTGCTGATCAGCGGCTAGCTGAGGCGGGGCTGAGCATGTCGATACGGCGGATCTCGAAATCCCGCTCCAGGTACTCCATGCGCTGCTCGAAGAAACGCTGCATGTGGGGCAGGGCGGAGTGCTGGTCTAGGGCCGCCTGGGAGGCCCAGACCTCATAGAAGATGAACAGGGTCGGGTCCTGCTGGTCGCGCAGCATGTGGTATTCGATGCAACCGGGTTCCTCGCGGCTGGGTGCCGCGTAGGCGCGAAACAGGGTTTCGAAGGCGTCGGCTTTCTCCGGGCGGGTCTTGGCGTGAAGGATGAACGCGTGGTGCTCAGGCATGACGAGGGGCTCGTGATCAGGGATGGGTTCAAAATTTTATGGCAACAATCAACTGGCTATTCGTGCGTTTTAGTCAAATGTATTTTGAGCAAGTTGGGCTTATTCTCAGACCCGACCATCGTTAACCTGCGCCCATCATTTTCAATCTTTGCCACCCGGCGCCGCATGGCAGCGCGACAGGGCGGCGTGCGATGAGGCTCAATCATGAAAAAAGTACTGTTGCTCAATGGCGGCAAAAAGTTTGCCCATTCCGATGGCCGCTACAACCTGACCCTGCACGACACCGCCCTGGCGGTCCTGGATCGCGGCGGCATCGACGTCAAGGTCACCCACATCGACGCGGGCTACGACGTCCAGGAAGAAGTGGCCAAGTTCCTCTGGGCCGACGTGATCATTTACCAGATGCCCGGCTGGTGGATGGGCGCCCCGTGGATCGTCAAGAAGTACATCGACGAAGTCTTCACCGAAGGCCATGGCAGCCTCTACGCCAGCGATGGCCGGACCCGTTCCGACGCCTCGCAGAAGTACGGCAGCGGCGGCCTGATCCAGGGCAAGCAGTACATGCTTTCGCTGACCTGGAACGCACCCCAGCAAGCCTTCGACGACCCCAGCGATTTCTTCGAAGCCAAGGGCGTGGATGCGGTGTACTTCCCGTTCCACAAAGCCAACGAGTTCCTCGGCATGAGCGCCTTGCCGACCTTCCTTTGCGTCGATGTGATGAAGCGTCCGGACATCGAGGGCGACGTGGCTCGCTACGAGCAGCACCTCAAGGCGTTGTTCAACCTGGCGGGCTGAATCCGGCTACTATCGGGAGCTTGTGCCCCCACTCTCGATAGAGGACTGCTGTGAAAGCCCGATCCGACGAACTGCAGATCTTCGTCTGTGTCATTGAATGCGGTTCGATTTCCGCTGCGGCCGAGCAGGTGGGGCAGACGCCGTCGGCGGTCAGCCGCACCCTGTCGCGACTGGAAGCCAAGCTCGACACCACCTTGATCAACCGCACCACTCGACGCATGGACCTGACCGAAGAGGGCAAGTACTTCTTCGAGCAGGCCAAGCTGATTCTCGATCAGATGGAGGAGCTGGAGGAGCGCCTGTCCTCGCGTCAGCAGACCCCGTCCGGGCGCTTGCGGATCAACGCCGCTTCGCCCTTCATGCTGCATGCCATCGTGCCCTACATCGACGAGTTCCGCGGTCTTTACCCGGACATCCAGCTGGAGCTCAACAGCAACGATTTGATCATCGACCTGCTGGAGCAGAGCACCGACATTGCGATTCGCATCGGTGTGCTGGCGGACTCGACCTTGCACGCCCGCTCCCTGGGCTGCAGCCCGTTGCACATCCTCGCCAGCCCGGCCTACCTGGAGCGCCACGGCACGCCGCACAGCGTGGCGGAGTTGTCGGCTCACACCTTGCTGGGCTTCACCCAGACTGAGACGCTCAACCACTGGCCATTGCGCCACGCGCACGGTGACCGCTGGCAGATTCAGCCGGGGATCAGCGCCTCCAGCGGCGAGACCTTGCGCCATCTGGCACTGGAGGGGCAGGGCATTGCCTGCCTGTCGCACTTCATGACCGTCGACGATATCCGCGCCGGGCGTTTGCAGCCGGTGCTGGCCTCGTTCAACAGCGGCTATCGCCAGCCGATCAACGCCGTGTATTACCGCAACTCGCAACTGGCCCTGCGCATCCAGTGCTTCCTCGACTTCCTCCAAGGCAAACTGGCGGACTACGCCCACCCCGAATTCCAACCCATTGATGCCCCACCCCCCTTGTAGGAGCAGGCTTGCCGGCGATAGGCGATTGTTCAAATCGCCATGCAAGGCCTAAGGTTCTAGCTGTTCAAAAACAAGAAAAGGAAGCTCCTTATGCGCATTCTGTTGTTCAAGTCCCTGGCCTTGACCGTGGCCATTGCCGCCAGCGGTTCAGCCTTTGCCGTCACCCTGGAAGGCGGTGCGGTGGCCGCGCCGAACCAGTACGGCGCCGACGTGGCGGCGCAGATCTTGAAGAAGGGCGGTAACGCGGTGGACGCCGCAGTGGCCACGGCCTTTGCCCTGGCGGTGACGTACCCCGAGGCCGGCAATATCGGCGGCGGTGGCTTCATGACGATGTTCATCGACGGCAAACCTTATTTTCTCGACTACCGGGAAACCGCGCCCAAGGCCGCGACCCGGGACATGTACCTGAACGACAAGGGCGAGGTGATCGAGAACCTGAGCCTGGTGGGCGCCCGCGCCGCTGGTGTGCCGGGCACTGTGATGGGGTTGTGGGAAGCCCACAAGAAGTTCGGCAAGCTGCCCTGGAGCGAGTTGATCACCCCGGCCGTGGGCTACGCGAAAAACGGCTTCAAGGTGGCGGACAAGCAGTACCAGTACCGGGAAGATGCGTTGAAGCTGTTCAACGGTACCACCAACTTCAGCGACTATTTCGGCAGCATGAAACCGGGTGAAACCTTCCGTCAGCCAGAGCTGGCCGCGACCCTGGAACGCATCGCCGACCAGGGTGCCAAGGAGTTCTACAGCGGCAAGACCGCCGATTTGCTGGTGGCGCAGATGCAGGCCGACAAGGGCTTGATCACCAAGCAGGACCTGCAGGACTACAAGGTCCAGTGGCGCCAGCCGTTGCAGGTGACCTTCCGTGGCAACACCTTGTACACCGCGCCGCCGCCCAGCTCCGGTGGGGTCGCCCTGGCCCAGCTGATCAGCATCAAGGAAGAACGCGCCGCGGACTTCAAGGGCGTCGAACTGAATTCGGCCAAGTACATCCACCTGCTGGCGGAAATCGAAAAGCGCGTGTTTGCCGACCGTGCGGACTACCTGGGCGACCCGGACTTTTCCGAGGTACCGGTGAAGCCGTTGACCGACCCGGCGTACCTGAAAAAGCGCGCCGCCGAGGTCAACCCCAACGCCATCTCCGCCACGGAAAAAGTGCGCCCCGGGCTTGAGCCGCACCAGACCACCCACTTCTCCATCGTTGACGCCCAGGGCAACGCGGTGAGCAACACCTTCACCCTGAACTGGGACTACGGCAGCGGTGTGGTGGTCAAGGGGGCGGGCTTCCTGCTCAACGATGAAATGGACGACTTCAGCGCCAAGCCCGGCGTGGCCAATGCCTTTGGCGTGGTCGGCGGTGATGCCAACGCCATCGCCCCTGGCAAGCGCATGTTGTCGTCCATGAGCCCGAGCCTGGTGACCCGCGACGGCAAGGTCACCCTGGTGCTGGGCACCCCCGGTGGTTCGCGGATCTTCACCTCGATCTTCCAGGTGCTGAACAACCTCTACGACTACCAGCTGCCGCTGGAAAAGGCCGTGGCGGCGCAGCGCGTGCATCACCAGTTGCTGCCCAAGGACACGATTTACTATGACGCCTATGCGCCGCTCACCGGCAAGGTCGCCGATGAGCTGAAAGCCATGGGTTACACCCTGGAGGATCAGGGCTGGGAGATGGGCGATGTCCAGGCGATCCGGGTCAATGGCACTCAGTTGGAGACCGCCTCCGACCCACGGGGCCGAGGCGTCGGCAAAGTCATCCAATAACTCGCTGTAGGAACCGGCTTGCCGGCGATAGGCTCTTGGAGTTTGCACCGGCCTTGAGGGTGTATCGCTGGCAAGCCAGCTCCTACGTGTAATGAGTGTTCGCTCCGATCCAGCACTTGCCGACGGCCGGCTGGTCGGCGGCGGCTCAATTCCGTAACATTCCCCGCCTGTTTCCCGCCATTCCCCGGATCGCCGAGTCGGTCCAACTATCAGGTCACTCATGAAAGCAAAACGTCTGCGCGCCGATGTCCTGGCCGGACTCACCACGTCCTTCGCCCTGCTGCCCGAATGCATCGCCTTTGCCCTGGTGGCCCATCTCAATCCGCTGGTGGGGCTCTACGGCGCCTTTATCATTTGCACCCTGACCGCGCTGTTCGGCGGCCGGCCGGGCA
The DNA here is from genome assembly GCF_023241665.1 of Pseudomonas morbosilactucae. NCBI lineage: Bacteria > Pseudomonadati > Pseudomonadota > Gammaproteobacteria > Pseudomonadales > Pseudomonadaceae > Pseudomonas > Pseudomonas morbosilactucae. Next base: position 65,660 of record NZ_JALQCX010000047.1, read on the forward strand.
TGATCTCCGGGGCTGCCGGTTCCATGGCGGTGGTGATCGTCGCGCTGGTGGTGCAACACGGGGTGCAGTACCTGCTGGCCACCGTGCTGCTGGGCGGCTTGATCATGGTTGCGTTCGGCCTGTTGCGCCTGGGCAAATTGGTGCGCATGGTGCCGCACCCGGTGATGCTGGGCTTCGTCAACGGGCTGGCGATCATCATCGCCCTGGCCCAGTTGGAGCATTTCAAGGATGGCGAGCACTGGCTCAGCGGCACGCCGCTGTACCTGATGACCGGGCTGGTGCTGTTGACCATGGCCATCGTCTACCTGCTGCCGCGCCTGACCCGCGCCGTGCCGCCAGCGTTGGTGGCGATCCTTGGCGTAGGGTTGGCGGTTTACCTGCTCGGCCTGCCGACCCGCACCCTGGGGGACATGGCCCACATCGCCGGTGGCCTACCCAGCCTGGCTTTGCCGGACCTGCCCTGGACCCTGGAAACCCTCGGCATCATCGCCCCCTACGCGATCCTCATGGCCCTGGTCGGCCTGCTGGAAACCCTGCTGACCCTGAACCTCACCGACGAGATCACCGAGAGCCGCGGCTACCCGGACCGCGAATGCGTGGCCTTGGGCGCGGCGAATATGGTCTCGGGGGCGTTCGGCGGCATGGGCGGCTGCGCAATGATCGGGCAGACCGTGATCAACCTCAGCTCCGGTGGTCGCGGGCGGCTGTCCGGGGTGGTCGCTGGGGTGATGATTTTGCTGTTCGTGCTGTTCCTGTCGCCGATGATCGAGCGTATCCCCCTGGCTGCGCTGGTGGGGGTGATGTTCGTGGTGTCGCAGCAGACGTTCGCCTGGGCATCGCTGCGGGTGCTGAACAAGGTGCCGCTCAACGACGTGCTGGTGATCATCGCCGTGACCACCATCACCGTGTTCACCGACCTGGCCACGGCGGTGCTGTGCGGGATCATCATTGCCGCCCTCAACTTCGCCTGGCAGCAGGCTCGCGAGCTGTACGCCGAGGCCCATCTGGAGGCCGACGGCAGCAAGCTGTATCAGGTGCACGGCACCTTGTTCTTCGCTTCCAGCACGCCCTTTCTCAATCAATTCGACCCAGCCAACGACCCCGAGCGGGTGACCATTGACTGCCGCCACTTGAGCTTCGTCGACTACTCGGCGATCGCCGCCTTGAAGACCCTGCGTGAACGCTACACCAAGGCCGGTAAGCACCTGCGGGTGCTGCACCTGTCGGAGCGCTGCAAGAAGCTGCTCAAGCGCGCCCGTGAACAACACGACTGAGGTCCGTTGGGGGCCGGTAAAAAAAGCCGCGCAGTGCGGCAAATTGCTGGCCCCCTGAGGCGCTTTTCATTGCCAAACTTGCCGCCTTTTTCAGCAGGGTGTTGGCGAAATGAGGACATGGGTACTGCCCTTGACGTTGTGTGTGATGGCCGCTTCGTTCGGTGTCGAGGCTCGGGAGTTGAGCAAGCGCGAGCGATTTGTCTGCAGTTGGGGTTCGGGGATCGCCGCCGGCGCCCAGGCTTCCAAGCTTTCAGGCGTCTCCCTGTATGGCGCGCGCAAGCAATTGCAGGCGCGCAAGTTCGCCCAGCCCTGGATGCGCATGTCGGCCATGGGCATCACTGAACAGACATACAACAGCAGCTCGCGGCTCAAGCCCGCCGGGGTCAAGCAGACCTACTACGAGCAATGCATTCGCCATGATTTCGCGCGCCGTTAGGCGCTGATCCGCCACCTTCCAGGGCCGTCGGGCGAGTGGCAGTGCTCGCCCGTTTTCAGTGCTCGGTGATGAAAATACCCACCACCGAATTTCATCGCTGGTGCTTTTGCATAGCTGTTCGCGACAACGCCTGCCTCTTTACGAAAATTAGTTTCACTTGGTTTGAAGCCAGTCTCTTTAAATGATTAAAGGGTTTCACAACCATTCGAAAGTGACACTGTCGTCAAGGAGGAACCCATGGCTCCGGCATCGGGTTACTGGCTGCTGGGCTATGCCGCAGTCGCCATCATTGCGTTGATCGTGTTGATTGCTCGCTACCGACTCAACCCTTTTATCGTCATCACCCTAGTGTCCGTCGGCCTGGCGCTGATGGCCGGCATGCCGCCGTCCGGCGTGGTGGGTGCCTATGAAGCCGGGGTCGGCAAGACCCTGGGCCACATAGCCCTGGTGGTGGCCCTGGGCACCATGCTCGGCAAGTTGATGGCCGAGTCCGGCGGCGCCGAACAGGTGGCGCGGACCCTGATCGATCGTTTCGGCGAGCGCAATGCTCACTGGGCCATGGTCTGCATTGCCTTCCTGGTGGGGCTGCCGCTGTTTTTCGAAGTGGGTTTTGTGCTGCTCATCCCCATTGCCTTCACCGTGGCACGGCGGGTCGGGGTGTCGCTGCTGATGGTAGGCCTGCCCATGGTCGCCGGGCTGTCGGTGGTCCATGCGCTGGTGCCGCCTCATCCGGGGGCGATGCTGGCGGTGCAGGCCTATCAGGCGTCGGTGGGGCAGACCCTGCTGTACGCGCTGCTGATCGGCGTGCCGACGGCGATCATTGCCGGTCCGGTGTATGCCCGGTTTATCGTGCCGCACATTCATCTGCCGGCCGAGAACCCTCTGGAGCGGCAGTTCATTGCCCGCGAACCCCGGGTGCGCCTGCCCAGCTTTCGCCTGACCATGGCCACCATCCTGCTGCCGGTGGTGCTGATGCTGATCGGCGGCTGGGCCAACCTGCTGGCGGAACCCGGCACCGGGTTCAATCAGTTTCTGTTGTTTATCGGTAACTCGGTGATCGCCCTGCTGGTGGCCACCCTGGTGAGTTTCTGGACCCTGGGGCTGGCCCAGGGCATCAACCGCGAATCGATCCTCACGTTCACCAACGAATGCCTGGCGCCCACGGCCAGCATCACCTTGCTGGTGGGGGCCGGTGGCGGCCTCAACCGGATTCTGATCGACTCCGGGGTGACCCAGCAGATTGTCGGCCTGGCCCATGAATTCCAGCTGTCGCCGCTGTGGATGGGCTGGCTGTTCGCGGTGCTGATGCGGATCGCCACCGGTTCCGCCACCGTGGCCCTGACCACTGCTTCCGGGGTGGTGGCGCCGGTGGCCGTCGGCCTGGGTTATCCCCACCCGGAATTGCTGGTGATCGCCACGGGGGCCGGTTCGGTGATTCTGTCCCACGTCAACGACGGTGGCTTCTGGCTGGTGAAGGAATACTTCAATATGACCGTCGTTCAAACCTTCAAGACCTGGACCGTGCTGGAGACGCTGATTTCAGTGATCGCCTTCGGCCTGACCCTGGGACTCGCGGAGCTGTTGTAGATGGACATTCTTTACCAGATCCGTTTGCGGCTGGATGACTTCAGCGCCGGGGAAGGGCGGATCGCCCGCTTGCTGCTCGACGACGTGGGCTTTGCCGCCTCCGCCAGCCTCGACGAACTGGCCCAGCGCGCCGACGTCAGCGCCGCCACCTTGTCGCGCTTTGCCCGCAGCGTCGGTTGCCGCGACCTGCGTCACCTGCGTTTGCAACTGGCCCAGGCCAGCGGTGTCGGCAGCCGTTTTCTCGACCCCGCCAGGGCGCCCGAACAGTCCGGTTTCTACCGGCAGATCCTGGGCGATATCGAGTCTGCGCTGCATCAGCACCTGGCCGGTTTCGAGGAAGCGCAGTTTACCGATGCGCTGCGCTTGCTGGGGCGGGCACGGATGATCCACGCCTTCGGCATGGGCGGCTGCTCGACCCTGTGCAGCGATGAGCTGCAGGTGCGTCTGGTGCGCCTGGGCTACCCCATCGCCGCCTGCCACGACCCGGTGATGATGCGGGTCACCGCCGCCGCCTTGGGGCCGCAACACGCGGTGATCGCCTGCTCCCTGACCGGCATCACCCCCGAGTTGCTGGACGCGGTGGCCCTGGCCCGCAACTACGGTGCCGGCATCCTCGCCATTACCTTGCCCGAGTCCCCCCTGGCCGAACTGGCGGACGTGCTACTGCCCCTGCACAGCGCCGAAACTTCATTCATCTACAAACCCACCGCGGCCCGCTACGGCATGCTGCTGGCCATCGATGTCCTGGCCACCGAGCTGGCCCTGGCGCTGCCCGATGACAGCCAGGAACGCCTGCGGCGGATCAAGCTGGCCCTGGACCATTACCGTGGCGGCGACGACTGCCTGCCCCTGGGAGACTGACATGCACTACGACACGCTGATCCGCAACGCCCTGATCATCGACGGCAGCGACCGCCCGGGTTACCCCGCCGACCTGGCGATTGGTGACGGTCGCATCCAGCGCATCGGCGATCTGTCCGCCGCCACGGCTGAGGCAGACATTGATGCTGGCGGTCGGGTCCTGGCCCCGGGCTTCATCGATGTGCACACCCACGACGACACCGTGGTGATCCGCCAGCCGCAGATGCTGCCCAAGCTCAGCCAGGGCGTGACCACGGTGATCGTCGGCAACTGCGGGATCAGCGCTGCGCCGGTGAGCCTCCAGGGCGACCCGCCGGACCCGATGAACCTGCTGGGTGAGCGCTCGATGTTTGTCTATCCGCGCTTTCGCGACTACCGCGCGGCGGTGGACGGGGCATGCCCGGCGGTGAATGTCGCGGCCTTGGTGGGGCACACGGCGCTGCGCAGCAACCACCTTGCGGACCTGTATCGCAGCGCCAGCGCCGCCGAGATCGCGGCCATGCGCGAGCAATTGCGTGAAAGCCTGGAGGACGGTGCCCTCGGCCTGTCCAGCGGATTGGCCTATGCCAGCGCCTTCTGTGCCGAGACCGATGAAGTGCTGCAACTGGCCCAGGAACTGACAGCGTTCGGGGCGGTGTACACCACGCACCTGCGCAGTGAGTTCGAGCCGGTGCTGGAGGCCATGGACGAAGCCTTTCTGATCGGCCGCTCGGCCCGGGTGCCGGTGATCGTCTCCCACCTCAAATGTGCCGGCGCCGGCAACTGGGGGCGCAGCCCGCAACTGCTGGCGGCCCTGGAACAGGCGGCCCAGGACCACCCGGTGGGCTGCGACTGCTATCCCTACGCCGCCAGTTCCTCGACTTTGGACCTCAAGCAGGTCACCGATGCTTACCGCATCACCATCACCTGGTCGACGCCACACCAGGAGCAGAGCGGTCGTGACCTGGCGGACATCGCCGCCGAGTGGGGCGTCAGCCTGCGGGTCGCCGCCGAGCGCCTGCAACCGGCGGGGGCGGTGTACTACGGCATGGATGAAAACGATGTGCGACGCATCCTCGCCCACCCGCTGTCGATGATCGGCTCCGATGGCCTGCCGGACGATCCGTTTCCCCACCCGCGCTTGTGGGGCGCCTTTCCTCGGGTGCTGGGCCACTTCAGCCGCGACCTCGGCCTGTTCCCGCTGCACACGGCGGTGCACAAGATGACCGGGCTTTCGGCGGCGCGTTTCGGCCTGCACCAGCGCGGCGAAATCCGCGAGGGGCATTGGGCCGACCTGGTGCTGTTCGACCCGGCGCAGGTGCGTGACGTGGCCGATTTCAAGCACCCGCAGCAAGCGGCGCAAGGGATCGACGGGGTGTGGGTCAATGGCGTGCGCAGCTACGCCGAGGGCCAGGCCAACGGCCACCGCTCGGGGCGGTTCCTGGCGCGGGAGGGGGATTTGCGCCGGGGCTTCACATCCGCAGGCTGATTCTTTGATCTCCATCACAGTGATGGCGCCGTGCCATTAAAGAATCTTTTAACGGCGCCGAAGTGCTGGGAATCGCCGCCTGTATAGTCGGCTTATTTGAGTCAGGGAGTCGTGCAATGAGCTTTGGCAAAACCACCCCCATTCTGCGGATTTTCGACGAGGCCAAAGCGCGGGAGTTCTACCTGGGTTTTCTCGGTTTCCAGCTTGATTGGGAACATCGTTTCGAAGCCAATTACCCCCTGTACATGCAGGTGTCCCGAGGCGGTTGCGTGTTGCACCTGTCCGAGCACCACGGCGATTGCACCCCGGGCGCGGCCCTGCGGATCGAGACCGATGAACTGGAGGCCTTCCAAGAGCAATTGAAGGCCAAGGATTACCCCTTTGCCCACCCGCAAATCCAGGCCATGCCCTGGGGCAGCCAAGACATGACCGTGCATGACCCGTTCGGCAATCGCCTGGTGTTTACCAACGCCATCTGCGTCTGAGTTCAGCGCCTACGCTGCTGGCGGTATTGCGCCGGGGTCAGGCCGGTTCGCTGCTTGAAGGCCCGGTGGAACGAACGCGGCTCGCTGAAGCCGAGGCTGTCGGAGATCTCCTGCAGCGACTGCTCGCTGTGCAGCAGGGCGTGTTCGGCCAGTTCCTGGCGCACATCATCGAGCAGTTGCTGGTACGAGGTGCCGGCCTGCTGCAGTTGGCGTTGCAGGGTGCGCACCGACAGGGCCAATTGCTCCGCGACCTGCTCCTTGCGCGGCACGCCGTGCTTGAGCCATTGGCGCAAGGCGCTTTTGACTTGCAGCGCCAGCGGTGCGTCGGCCAACGCGGCCATCATCCCCTGGGCATGGTCTTCCAGCGTCTTGAGCAGGCGTGGGTCGGACTGGCGCAGGGGCAATTGCAGGTATTCCAGGGGCGCCACCAGGGCCGAGCAGGGTTGCTCGAAGTGCACCGGGCAGCCGAACAACGCTTCGTACTGTGCCAGTTCGGCCTGTTCCGGCCGCGAATGCTCGAACCACACCACGCTGGGTGAGAGTTCCGAGTCGGCGATCCAGCGTGCATACAGCAGCCAGGACGCGAGCACGTTTTCCACCAGGTGCCGGCGAATGTCCGGGCGCTGATGGCGGCAGCTCCAGATCAGTTGCACCTGATCACCCGCCACCTCGGCACGACTGGTGCCCATGTCCCCCACCAGCTTCTCGAACGGCATGATGCGGCCCATGGCTTCGCCCAGGGTGGCGCAGTTCATGGTGATGTAGCCCAGCACATTCCAGGAACTGGGTTTGACGAAACGCGCCGAATTCAGCCCGAACAGCGGGTCGCCGGAATGCTGGCAGAAGTAGTCCAGCAAACGCTCATGGACCTCCATCGGCAGCCGCAGGCTGGTGTCATTCAACTGCGCGGCCTCAAGCCCCGCCGCCGCTAGCGCCGGCGCGCTGGCAATACCCAGTTGCTCCCCATAGAGCAGATATTTGAGCAAGGGCGGGACCGAGGTAAAACCGAGGCTGGGCATCGAGGTATTCCGGGTGACTGATCATTCGGACAGCAGGACGCAGATCCGGAAAGGTAAGGGCAAAGCGGGATGGGTGTAAATGCTTGGCCCCGGGCATTGGCGCCTTTCTGTAGGAACTGGCTTGCCAGCGAAGGGCGCACCGCTTATTCCCCTCACCGCCGCGCGATAAAGTTCGCCTCTAATGACGGATTTTCGCTTTGATTTGTAGGGCATTTCCGAGAGAATCGCTCCGTTACATTTCAGCTGTTCGAGTGGCTTGAACCTTCCAATTGTCCGGGGCTAGTCTGCGTCCGTCGTTGGCCAAAACCAGCGATCGGGTCTGCAAGCCCGCACAAGAAGCGAATGTTCACGTCCACTCAGGATCACTGATTGTTCAGTTCGATTTATGGTGGCTGCGTGCGGGAGATCTTCGGATCTACCGGGTTTGCTTCTTCCTGGTCTTGCAGGCTCGCACGTAGCCGCCACCCATCATCTGCAAGTGATGCTGGCGGCTTTCATAAAAAGGAGCTGCTGATCATGAAAAAGATCGTTCCCGACCCACCCGTTTTGCAACCCAGCCGTGAGTTGATCACCGCGCTGGAAGTGCCCAATAAAGCCTTGCTTCAGGCACTGAATACCGCACCTCTTTCCGCCCCTTTGCATAAGGCTCTCTCCGCCACTGGCAGCACCCGCTTTGGTTGTCGGGATGGCGAGGGCCGTCCGCTATTCGCCGTCTGCGCAGGAGTCAATGCCGAAGAGGCGCTGCTGCACGTTTCATTGCTGCTTAAGTGCGCGGAAGAGACGGCCGACGAAATCACCAGCGCCAGCGGCATTGAGCGCGGGCTGATCTGGTCGATGATTCATTCGGTGGAGATGGCGCGGGCGGTAGTGGATGCGCTGCTGGATGGCGCGGTCAGGCCGGAGGGGTAGGGCGACCGCGTTGCGCCTATCGCCGGCAAGCCAGCTCCTACAGGAGGTGTAGGAGCTGGCTTGCCAGCGATGGGGGCGCAGTGGGTCAGACGCGGAAGTGGCTGACCATCATTTGCAGCTGGTTGCCCAGGCGGGCCAGTTCAACGCTGGACGCAGCGGTTTCGTCGCTGGCGGCAGCGGTCTGTTCCGAGACGTCGCGCACGTTGATGATGCTGCGGCTGATCTCTTCGGCCACGGCGCTCTGCTGCTCGGCAGCGGCGGCGATCTGCTGGTTCATCGACTGGATGTCGGACACCGTGCGGGTGATGTTTTCCAGGGAGGTACCGGCGCGGCGGGTCAGCTCGACGCTGCTTTCGGTCAGGTTGCGGCTGTTGTTCATCACATTGGCCACTTGCTGGGTGCCGTTTTGCAGACCGGCCACCAAGCCTTCGATCTCTTCGGTGGACTTCTGCGTGCGCTGGGCCAGGGCCCGCACTTCATCGGCCACCACGGCAAAACCACGACCGGCTTCACCAGCACGCGCGGCTTCAATGGCGGCGTTGAGGGCCAGCAGGTTGGTCTGTTCGGCCACGGCCTTGATCACGTCCATGACGCTGCCGATCTTGTCGCTTTCTTGCTGCAACACGGTCATGGCGTCGGTGGAGCGCACCACTTCAGTGGCCAGTCGCTCGATCTGGGCGATGGCTTCAGCGACCACTTTGTCACCTTGGCGGGCTTCGCCATCGGCGGCAGCAGCTGCTTGAGAGGCCTCAGCGGCGTTGCGCGCGACTTCCTGCACGGTGGCGGTCATCTCGTGCATGGCGGTGGCCACTTGGTCGGTCTCGACCTTCTGGCTGTTGACGCCGGCGCTGGTTTCTTCGGTCACGGCCGACAGCTCTTCTGCGGCGCTGGCGATCTGGGTCACGCCATCACGGATGCCGCTGATCAGTTCGCGCAGGGTCACGCCCATGCGGGCAATGCCTTGTTGCAGCACGCCCAGCTCGTCACGACGGGTGACGCGCACGTCTTGGGTCAGGTCGCCGGAGGCAATGCGTTCCACCACCGCGAGGGTCTCGCGCAGCGGGCGGGTGATTTGCCGGGTGATGATCACGGCTGCCAGGACGCCCAGCAACAGCGCCAGCAAGGTGCTGATCAATTGCAGGCTGCGAGCCTGGGCGCTTTCGGCGTCGCGGCGGTCGAGCTGGATCTGATACAGCTCGTCGCTGCGGGCAACGATGTCGAAGCCTTGCTCGGTCATTTCCTTGCGCGCGATACCGGCATCGTTCAGGGCGGCCTTGAACGCCAACAGGGCGGTGCGGTAGTTGTTCAGGGCGCCTTCCAGCTGACGCAGGGCGTCTTGCTGAGTACTGGCGAAATGCACGTTGAGCTGGGCCAGTTCGCCGATGGCGCTGTTGAGTTGGGCCGCGGCTTTCTGTTCGGTTTCCGGGTTGCTGTTGGCGGTGTAGCCACGCACTTCATAGCGCGTGAGCATGAAGGCTTCCTTGGCCTTGGTGATGGCCTGGAACTGCTCGAACCGCTCGTCGCTCAGGGGCATCTGCTGCACCCGGGTGTAGATCGAGTTGATCATGTTGTAGGCCGTCTCGGCGTTCACGGCCATGGTCTGGCGCGCGCTGTCGCTGGCGCGGTAGGCGCTGCGCATTTTGTTCAGCGAGGCCTGGTAGGCGGTGATGGTGTCGCTCTGGGCCTTGAGCAACTTGAGGTTGTCAGGGCTCTTGAAGGTCTGCAGGAGTTTCTGCTGCTGGGCGACGAAGGCGTCCAGGGTGGTTTGCACATTCTGTGCAGCCGTTTCGTCACCGTTGGTCAGCATGTATTGCAGGCGGCTGACCCGCAGTTTGGTCAGGCCGGCATTGAGCTGGGTGATGTCGCTCATCCAGTTACTGCGGTCAATCAGGCCACCCAGGCTGGTCCAGCCCGTCAGGGCGAGGATGGTGGTCAGGGTCAGTACCAAGCCGAAGCCCAGGCCCAGCTTCAGGTTGACACTGATGTTGGCAAACCAGCTATTCATTCAATTCCTCCAGGAACTTGCGCGTCATGATCGTCGTGTGGCTGGAAGATTGTTGTTTTTGGTCGCCAGCGAAATGTGTGTGCTTCGGTGTATCGGCCGACAAATCGAGATCTGAAAGCATTTCGTCGGTATTGATTCAGCGCAGCCTTTTCGCATATTTCAGGGCCGTACGTCGCGCCCATTCAGCTTTTTTTCACATTCGTTTCACTGCCGGGCCACGCTTGCCTGCTTAAAGTCCGCCGGGCAATGGGGATAGGCCCCACGCGAAGGCTGAATGGTCATCTGTGTTGAGTAGGTTGCGCAGGTGCCATTCGATTCAAGGGTGGGGCTTGCGAGGAGCGGCATTGGTGGAATCAAGACTCGGTTTGCCCGTGGTCGGGCGCGCCCTCGAGGGGCGTCTGCTGGCCCGTTATCGAAACACCCTGGTGGTGTTACTGGCGTTGTTACTGACGATCCCCATGACGTTGTTCCTGCTCAAGCCGGCGGCGGTGGCGGACCTGGCGGACGACAACCCGGCCGGGCAACAGGCCCTGCTCGACAGTTGGGCCAAGGGCCAGACCATCGTGCTGATCCGCCATGTAGAACGTTGTGATCACTCCCGGGCCCCTTGCCTGAACGTCGCCGATGGCATCACCGATCGCGCTCGGGCCGTGGCGGTGGGCGTGGGGGCGCAGTTCGAACACCTAGGGCTGGCCCGGGCAGACCTCTACAACAGCCCCATGACCCGCGCGGTGCAAAGCGCCGGGTACATGTTCAACCAGGTCAGCAGCGGCGACACCTGGCTGTCCAGTTGCCGCAACCACCTGCTGCAGGATGTGCTGGCGCACAAGGTGCCCGGGCGCAACCTGGTGCTGGTGACCCACAGCGAGTGCATGGCGCAACTGGAGAAGGAGTTGAACCTGCCGGCTTCGACCCTGGGCTACGGCGCCTCTCTGTTCATTTCCACCGACACCCTCAATGACGCACCGAAGATGCTGGGCTTTATCGAAGCCAGCGACTGGCGCCGAGTGGCGCTCGATCAACGGTGATTCGGGGCATCGGGTGTTCTCTCTGGATCTGTCTTGTTTTTTTCTGCGGTAGTCGGAGTGCCCGGGGAGGCTGTTACCAGCACAGGCCCGGGCGGCGTCAGGCGCTCAAAGACAGGGCTGGGTTTCCAGCAGTCTGATGCTGCCCATGAGGCTCGTATCGTCGACGGCGCTGTCTTGCGGCAAGCTGCGCCAATCCACCAACAGGCAGACCGCGGTGAGCACCTGTTGGTCCTTGATGCCCACCGGCCGGGCGAAGTCGTAGCGATAGAGGGCTTGGGTCGTATTGCGGGGGGTGACCTCGGTCGCGCTGCTCAGTGTCCTGTACACCAGGTCCGGCAAGACGCTTTGCTGCACGGTAAAGCGGGGGTGGTTGCCGGTGCCCTGAAAAGCGCCTTGGGCCCGGCTGTTTTTCCAGAGTTCTTGCCATTGGGTTCTGGTCGCTACGGTGTTCAGGGTGTTGCCGTAGGCTTGCAAGGTGGCCTTGGGCACCTCTCGGGTATCCAGGGCCTGGGCAGCGCCGGCGAAGAGTACAAGGCTGGTCAGTAAGGTACGAGATAGCAGCATGGGAACACTCCATGGGCGCGCGCGAACGGGATTGGCGCGGGGTTCAAGGGCAGCGCCCCGTGGTGTCTGGGGCTGCCGGGTCCGGTGGATTACAGGGGGGCGAAGCATTTCTAGCGTAGGCGGTGGCGGTTGTTTTTGCCGCCGTTTTTCGCCCCGTGTGTTCGAGGCTGCTCAGTCGGCACCGTGGGTGCCGACAAAGTAGTAGGCCTGGCGCCCGACGAGCATTTTCTTCAGCACCTGCAACGGGGCCGGGGGTGCTTGCTCGGCTGCGATCAGGGCTACGTGCTGCGGCGACTCGGCGAGGTAGGCCTGCAGTTGGGCAGGGGTTTGCAGGTCTTTGAGCAGGCTCTGGGTGTAGAACACGCTGGCCCCGGCGATGCGTTCGTTGGCCTGGTACAGAGCGACCGGTTGCCCGGCGGCTTGCAGGCTTTGGATGTGCTGGGTCACCGGTACAAAGGACAATTCCCGGTCGGCACGTGGTGCGGCCCATTGCGCGGCGACCAGGTAACCGCAGACCACCAGCCCCATGACGCTCACGGCCAGGCCCCGTCGATGACGCCCCAACTGGCCATGGATGCCCTGGTCGGCCGCCCACTGGCCGAGGCGCGCATAGAGCACCGCTGCGTATTCCGCCGCCAGCACCGCCGCCGCCGGGGTCAGGGACATCAGGTACACCGTGCGTTTGCTCGACGCCAGGCACAGCAGGGTGAATTGCGCGAGCAACCACAGGCTGAAAAATAGCAGGTAGCGATTCTTCACCAGGCTTTTACGAAAGTGCCACAACCCTAGGTAAACCAGGATGTTCCACGGCAGGAAGGCCTGGGGCAGCTTGGCCAGGTAGTAGTAGAAGGGTTCGTAATGCCCGGCCTCCTGAAAGGAGCCGTCGAAGCGCCCGATGCTGTTGGTCCACAGCACTTCGGCCAGGGCCGGCAGGCCGCCGCGCTGATAGAGCACGCCCAGCCAGATCAGCAGCGGCACCAGCCCCAGCAGGGTCAGCAGTCCGGGCCGCAGCCAGTGGCTGAGTTTAAAGCGCCGGTCGATCCAGTTGTCGGCCAGCAGGTAGGCGAAGATCACCACCCCGGGCATGGCCAGCCCCAGTACGCCCTTGCTCAGGGTCGCGATGGCGATTCCGGCGGCGAACGCCAGCCAGGCCAACGGTGCCGGTTGCTGTTCGGCGAGTCGGCGCTGGGCCTGGAAGAATGCCAGCAGGGCCAGGGTCACGCCGAGGCTGAGCAGGGCGTCTTCGCCGACGCCACGCACGTTGCTCCAGTAACTGGCCATGGTCGCCAGCATCGCAGCGGCCACCCAGGCGATCATCACTGGGCGTCCGAAGCGGCGCAGCATTGTGTACAGCAACATCAGGCTGAACAACCCGGCGAAGGCCGAGGCCAGGCGCACGGCCCAGGGCGTGCCGCCAAAAGCGCGGATCGCACCGGCATCCAGCCACAGGCTCAGGGGCGGCTTTTCCAGGAACGGCTGGCCGAACAGGCGCGGCGTGACCCAGTCATTGTCCAGGTGCATTTCCATGGCGATCCCTGCCACCCGGGCCTCGGTGGAGCCTTGCAGTTGGTGGTTGCCCAAGGCGAAGAAAAACAGCAGGCAGCCAAGCAGAAACAACAGCGGTGCGGGGCGGGACATGGGCGTTGGGCTACCAGGGCAAGGGCGAGAGTTGGCGTTTTTTTGGACAGCGGGAAAAGTATACGGGGCCAAATCTTAATAATTCGTGAACGCCCCCGATGTTCCGGGGGGGCTTGCCATGCTCGGTTTTTTCCTTGGTCGCCGGGCGTTGCCCCAGCGGTTCTTCAGCGCAGATGGCGGCCGGTGCGGAACCAGTAAATCCAGCCCAGGAAGGCCCCGCACAGGGCGAAGATCAGAACCAGCCGGACGTATCCGCTCCAGGGCATCGGGGTATCGGTGGACGGTAGCCCAGGCACCAGGTTCAGCACGACGGGAATCATCGGCAACGCGCTGATGGCGCCGCTGGCCAGGTAGATCACGACGTTGTGCAGGGCCCGGGTGTGGGCCACCCAGAAGAAAATGGCCGAGGGCACGCCGGCCAGTACGCCGATGCATACGCCGCTGACGGCGAACAGCACCGAGGCCACGGTCAACACATCGCGGGCGGCGTTGCCGAAGGAAACGTGGCTGGCGTTGTAGGTGCACAGGGCGAAGATCAGGCTCAACCCCAGGGCCAGCAGGACCACCCCAACGCAGTAGGTGAAGAACCAGTCGATGGGGTGCACCGGGTGGGTGGCTTTGCGGGCAGGTTGGGTCATGTTGGGCACCGTAGGCAGAAGGCAGGAAGTGATGGCCTGGAGGTTATCGAGCGAGGCTTCTCCACACTGTGGAGTTTTTATGGGGTTTGCCCGACGTGGGTGATTCCGGTGCCCGCGCAAATACCGTATACAGAGAACGGCCTGCCCAACCTGCAAGGCGCAGTGGCCCGCAGTCGCCATTCGAGCATCAACCACCGAGAAGGAGATTGGACATGTTCAGGTTCCTCACCATGACTGAGTTACCGCACACCCCCGTGCATTGCCATGGCGGTTCCATCAACGGAGCCATCGTCGCCTGGGAGCTGAAAAATCTAGCTCTCAATACGAAGGGGTTTGTCATATGTCCAAAGAATTACTCGGAGTTTCTGCTGTAGGGCTGATGGTGCTGGGCGAGTTCTGCGCCATCTACAGTGAAGTGGTCGCCGCACGGCTGGCCCACACCGGCCACACCTCATGGGCCGAACTGGCCGGGCCGGTGCTGATCATGTGTTTCGCCGGCCTCTGTCTGCTGGGGGCTTATTGGCTGGGCTACGTGGCAGTGGGGGACATCTGGTTGATCACCGTGGTGTCGGTCACCTCGTTACTGCTTCTGGAACCGCTGGTGATCTGGGCGCTGTTTCACGAAGCGCCCGGCCGCGGCGCATTGATCGGCTTCTGCCTGGGGGCCCTGGGAATGTTGTCGGCAGTGTTTCTGTAGTGCGCACAGACTCGCATCAGGCCCGGTAGGCAAACTGCCGGGTCGTTTACCTGGGCCGCCGCAAGGGCGGCCTGGGCTATTCAAACAGGGAGTGTGTATGGCCGAGCAAATTCGCTTGGCCCTTGAGAACGATGCCCCACAGATCAGCCAGGTGATTGTCGCGGCGCTGCTGACCAGCAATGCCCAGGACTACCCGCCCAGCGTGATCGAGCGGGTGCAACGCAGCTTCACCGCCGAGGCGATTCTTGAGCTGATGAAGCGACGCCGAATGTTCGTCGCCACCCGGGCCGGCAAGGTTGTCGGCACCGCCAGCCTCGATGGCGCCGCCGTGCGTTCAGTGTTTGTCGAACCCTCGTTGCAACGCGCCGGCATCGGCCAGCGGCTTATGGAGGCGGTGCAAGCGGCGGCTCAAGAGGCCGGGGTCAAGGTGCTGCGGGTGCCGTCTTCGCTGACGGCCGAGGGGTTTTACCGGCGCCTGGGGTTCCAGGTGGTGGGTGAGCAGGTCGAGGGTGAAGAACGAACCCTGATCATGCAGCGCACCTTGCCCTAGAGAGTGCCTTGGGCAGCGGTCGACTTCGGTTTTTGACGCTGCCAGAATGGCGTCCCGCTCTCCAGGCTGAAATCTTCCCGTCATGGCCAACCCGGACATCATCACTGCTGAAGCCGTTGCCCTGCACGCGGGGGTCTCGCGCTCGGCGGTGTCCAGGACCTTCACCCCCGGGGCCAGCGTGTCTGCCCGCACCCGGGAAAAGGTGATGAAGTCCGCCGAGGCCCTCGGTTATCAGGTCAACCTGATCGCCCGGACCATGAACAAGGGCAGCAGCAACTTTGTCGGGGTGATCACCGCCGGTTTTGAAAACCCCTTCCTGGCCAGCCTGCTGGCGCCCTTGACCCACCACCTGAATGTGCACGGCCTGATGCCGTTGCTGATGAACGCCAACGACCCGCAACAGCTCGAACGCTCCCTGCAGGAATTGCTCAGCTACCAGGTGCGCGGGGTGATCCTGACCTCGGCCTCGGCGTCCGTGGAGCAGGTGGAGCGCTACCTGAACCGGCAGGTGCCCTTGACCATGATCAACAGCGACGCCCACATCAGCGGGGCCAATGCGGTGGTCAGCGATCACATCGAAGGCGGGCGCCTGGCGGCTCGGGAACTGCTGCGAGGTGGGGCGAAGCACCTGGCGTTCATCGGCCAGAGCGAGGGCAATTACAGCTCTCGGCAGCGCCTGCTGGGCTTTCGTGAAGAGCTGGCCCGGGCCGGGTTGACGCCGATGATCGAGCACTACCAACAGGCCGGTGGTTATGCCGGCGGCCAGCAGGCTGCGCTGGCGTTGTTTGCCGACAAGAATCGGCCGGATGGGGTGTTCTGCGCCACCGACATGTTGGCCCTGGGGGTGATGGATGCCCTGCGCGGCTCGTTGGCCCTGAGCATTCCCGAGGCGGTGGCGGTGGTCGGTTTCGACGACATTCCCCAAGCCGCTCAAGGGGCCTATGAACTGACCACCGTTCGTCAGGACCCTGAAGCGCTGGCGCGTTATGCGGTAGAGGTCACGGTGCTGCCCCAGCGTTCGGAGCAGACGCCTCAAGTGCCTTTTTGCGTGCCGGTGGAGCTGGTACGTCGGCGCAGCACTACGGAATAAATTGTTCAAAATTATCTTGAAACGAAAAAATATTTCGTGCTTTATGAGCGCAAGCGCCTGGGAGGGCGTGGCTGATGGCGACCCGTTCGCCATTTTTTTGAAAAGGCTTTGCACACGTGTGCAATTTCAATTGAAATAAGCACCGTGAGATGAGGAACCGCCCATGCAGCATTGTCAGTCGTTGTCTGAACCCTTGACCCGCGAGGCCCTGCAGGCTCGCTACGAATGCGCCCAGGTGCTGGCCCGGGAGGCCGCGCGTCGGGCCCTGGGCCCTTATCGGCAGCGCGAAACGTTGAGCGTCAGCCACAAGGGCGACGAGCCCCAGGACCTGGTGAGCATCGTCGACCAGGACACCGAGGCCTACATCAAGGGGCAGTTGGCCGAACGTTTTCCCGACGATGGTTTTCTCGGTGAGGAAACCGGTGGCGCGACCCTGGATGCCCGATGCATCTGGGTGGTGGACCCCATCGACGGCACCAGCTGTTTCGTCAATGGCCTGCACAACTGGTGCGTTTCCATCGGCCTGCTGGTGGATGGCCAGCCCTGGCTCGGCGCAGTGGCCGATGCGGTGCACGACGAACTGTTCCATGCGTGCTCCGGCCAGGGTGCCTGGCTCAATGAGCAACGCTTGCAGGTTCACGGCGCCGCCGATATCCGCCACGGCGTGATGGGCGTCGGCACCTCCCATCGACGGGGCAAAGAGCATTTCATTCCCTTTGTCACACAGCTGTTGGAACAGGGCGGTACCTTTATCCGCAACGGTTCGGGCGCGTTGATGGTGGCCTATGTCGCGGCGGGCCGACTGATCGGTTACTACGAAACCCATATCAACAGTTGGGACTGCCTGGCCGGCCTGGTGCTGGTGCAAGAGGCGGGCGGCGTGAGCAATGACTTTCTGCGCAACGAAGGCCTGACGGAGGGCAACCCGTTGCTGGTGGCCAGCCCACGGATTTACGCCCAGGTGGCGCCCTTGATCGGAGCCTCCCTGGACACTTGACCCCAGGTTTTATCCTCGCTTGGCCAAGCACGTACAGCACAATAAAAACAGGAACTGTCGGCTATGAAATCTCTACTGAGCCTGCTCAAGGCTGCCCCGGCGCGCGAGCCGGACCCCGAACTGGACCCCAGGCTCTTCCGGCGCCTGCGTCTGCAAACCCTGTTGTCGATGTCGTTGAGTTACGCGCTGTTCTACGTCTGTCGCCTGTCCTTCAACGTGGTCAAGCCGGCCTTGGTGTCCCAGGACATCCTCAGCCCCAGCGAGTTGGGGATGATCGGTTCGGCGCTGTTCTTCACGTATGCGGTGGGCAAGCTGGTCAACGGCTTCCTCGCCGACCACGCCAATGTGCGGCGCTTCATGATGCTTGGCCTGGCCCTGAGCGCCCTGGTCAACGCCTGCATGGGGCTGACCACCAACGCGGTGATCCTGACCCTGGCCTGGGGCATCAACGGCTGGGCCCAGTCCATGGGCGTGGGGCCGTGCGTGGTGTCCCTGGCGCGTTGGTACGGCGACCGTGAGCGCGGCACCTATTACGGTTTCTGGTCGATTGCCCACAACCTGGGCGAGGCCCTGACCTACGTCGCCGTGGCGGCCGTGGTGGTGACCTGGGGCTGGCAGTACGGCTACTGGCTGGCCACGGCCATGGGCCTGCTGGGGATCGTGCTGGTGTTCTTCTTCATGGCGGATTCACCGGAAAGCCGAGGCTTTGCCCCAGTCAACTCCAAGCCGCAGATCGACACCCAGGCCGCCGCCAGCAGCGTTGCGTCCATCCAGTGGCTGCTGCTCAAGAGCCCGGCCCTGTGGCTGCTCGCCCTGGCGTCGTGCCTGATGTACGTCGGCCGTTATGCGGTGAATTCCTGGGGCGTGTTCTTTCTCGAAAATGCCAAGCACTACGACACTCTCAGCGCCTCGACCCTGATCTCCGTGGCGAGCATCTGCGGGATCGCCGGCACGGGCCTCAGCGGGTTGATCTCCGACCGCTTTTTTCGCCGGTCGCCGGCATGGCTTGGCGATTGCTTTCGGTGCCATGAATGCGGCGGGGCTGGCGTTGTTTCTCTATGGGCCGGCCGGGCATTACTGGCTGGACGTGTTGGCCATGGTGGTATTCGGCACTTCCCTGGGAGCGCTGTTGTGTTTCCTGGGCGGCTTGATGGCGGTGGACATCGCCGGCAAGGCCGCGGCCGGGGCAGCCCTGGGCATGATCGGCATCGTCAGCTACATCGGCGCGGCGGCCGGCGAGATGCTGACCGGGGTGATCATCGAACACGGCACGACCCTGTCCGCCACCGGCGCCAAGCTCTACGACTTCAACACCCTGTCCCGGTTGTGGGTGGGGGCGGCCATCGCCTCGGTGCTGATGACCTGCCTGTTGTCCCGGGTGGCCCGGCGCCGTCCGAAGCCGCCGCCACTGCCGGCGCTGCAGCCTGAAACCTGACGTTCCTAATGCTGTAAACCGCCCTGGCGACGGCCGTCGGGGGACGGGGTCGCTTGTGCCGAAAAAACCACTGAGAACAATAATAATGAACCTCAACCTGCACCCCATGAGCCGCTTCACCTTGCCCGCCTCACGTGCCACCGGCCTGGTGGCATTGCTCGCAGCCTTGTCCAGTGCCGGCGCCGGTGCGCTGGAGTTGGATTACCAGCATCAGTACGTCGACAAGGATCGTGAACACAAAGACAAGTTCATGATCATCGAAGACCTGCCCCATGGTTTCGGCGTGGCGTTCGAGGCGGTCACCGAGACCGCCGAAACCCACGACGGCCAGCCGGGCAAGGCTTACTCGCGGCTGACCAAGGACGCGCTCAAGGCCAAGCTCAAGTACTCCCACAAGCTGACCAAGACCCTGAAGATCAAACCCAAGTTCACCTTCAGCAAGGGAGGGGACAAAAAGTCCTACAAGACGGCGGTGAAGTTTCCTTACGAACTGACCAATCGCCTGTCCGTGAGTCCCGGCTATTACCACAAGGTCACCACCTACGACGAACAGGGCAAACGCAACAAGAACGACGACTCCTGGCAATTGGGGGCCAAGTACAAGTTCGAACGTTTCAGCGTCGGCGTGGCGCACAAGGAGGTCTACAGCAACGAGTTGCTGTTCGATAACAAGAAGCGCAACTACAACAACAAGGCCCTGCTCGAGTTCAAGGCCACACCGCATTTCACCCCCTACCTGGAGGTGGCCGATGTGGAGGTCGATGAAGAAACCAACGAGCGTCAGGTCCGTTATCGCGTAGGGGTCCGTTATGAATTCTGAAAACCTCCGGAAAGGTCTTTCCATGCCCGCCTTGTCACGTATCACTTGGGTCTTCGGCCTGCTGGCCGGCAGCGTGTTGCCCAACGCTCAGGCCGCGCCGGCCAGCCCCGCGCATTACGTGTTGGAGAAGGCCGTGCAGGTCAGCCGCCACGGGGTGCGTCCGCCCACCGACATGCAGAAGATGGTCAAGGCCACTGACCGTGCCTGGCCGACCTGGCTGGTGCGAGAAGGGGAACTGACCGGGCACGGCTACCTGGCGTCGAGCCTGATGGGCGCCTGGCAGGCCAATGAATATCGCCGTGCCGGCCTGCTCACTCAGGGCTGCCCCAAGGCGGGCAGTTTTTATGCCCTGTCCAGCCCCAAGCAGCGCACCCGCGCCACCATCGCCGCGTTGATGGACGGCATGTTCCCGGGCTGTGGCCAGCAGGCCCAGGTGCCGCCCACCAAGCTCGACCCGTTGTTCCAGACCGATAAATTGCCGTTCGCCCAACTCGACCCCAAGCAGGCCGAGGCCGGTGTGCGCAAAGCCCTGGGCGGCACCCTGGAACAGGCCAAGGCGCGACTGCAACCGGACCTGGACCGGCTCAAGGCCGCGGTCTGTGCCGAGGGTAAACGCTGCCCCTTCTATGACACCCCCTGGGTACTCAAGCAGAACGATGAGGGGCGCTTGAAGATCAAGGGCCTGGACATGGCGTCCTCCATTGGCGAGACCATTCGCCTGGCCTACAGCGAAGGCAAGCCGCTGGCCGATGTGGCTTTTGGCAATGCGCCGGATGCCCAGGCGGTGAGCGCGCTGTCGCGGCTGCACCGGGCCAAGTACGAGTTCGTCAATGACACGCCCTACATCGCCCGCCGTGGCGGTTCGCAGATGATGAACCAGATCCTCTTGAGCCTGGAGCAGGGCACGCCCCTGGAAACGCAAGACCCGCTGGGCAATCCGCCGGCGGTGCCCTTGCTGATCCTGGTGGCCCACGACACCAACATCTCGCACCTGCGCTCGATGATCGGTTTTCACTGGCAACTGGGTGAATACCAGCCGGACAACATCCCGCCCACCGGGACCCTGATGTTCGAGCGCTATCGCGACAGCGCCAGCGGCGAGCGCTTTGTACGCACCCGCTTCGTCGCCCAGGGCATGGACCAGATCCGCGGCCTGACGGCTTTGCAGGGGGCGGCTCAGCCCCTGCAGGCGGACTTCAATCCGGGTGGTTGCAAGCCCACCGAGGTTGGCGTGCTGTGCCCATTGGCGATGTTCGCCCGGCAGGTGAACCAGGCGATTGATCGCACGGCGCTGACCGCCTATCAATTCCCATGAATCGTGGATCTCACAGAGAAGGACACGCCATGTCTGTTTCAAGAATGTCCCTGATCGGCCTGTTGCTGGGTGGTTTGGCGCTGCAGGCCGGCGCCGAGGCCGGTACGCCGGTCAAGGGCTATGAGTTGGAAAAAGTGGTGCAGGTCAGCCGTCACGGCGTGCGTCCGCCCACGGCGGGCAACACCCAGGACATGGGCGCGGTGTCGGACCGTACCTGGCCGGCCTGGTCGGTGGAGGACGGCCACCTGACCGGCCATGGTTATGCCGCAGCGGTGCAGATGGGCCGCTACCGTGGCGAGCAACTGCGCCACGCCGGATTGCTGCCCCCAGGCTGCCCGGCGGCGGGGCAGGTGTTCGCCTGGGCCAGCCCGATCCAGCGTACCCGCGCCACCGCCAGTGCCCTGCTCGATGGCTTGTTCCCGGGCTGCGGCCTGCAACCCGGCTCGGTTGCAGGCGAGCTGGACCCGCTGTTCCAGACCGACAAGCTGAGCTTCGCCGCGTTGGACCCGGAGTTGGCCAAGGCGGGGATTCTCCAAGCCATGGGCGGCAGCGCCGAACAAGCGCAAAAAGCCCTGACGGCAGATGTGCAGCGCTTGCGTCAGGCCGTGTGTGACCCGGGTAAACCCTGCCCGGTGGCCGACACGCCCTGGCGTCTGGAGCAGGGCAAGGACGGGCGTTATGAAATCCAGGGCCTGGGCGTGGCGGCCAATATGGCGGAGACCTTTCGCCTGCAATACAGCGAGGGTTTGCCACTGGCCGAGGTTGCCTTCGGCCACGGGCGCGATGCCCAGGCGGTGGCTGGCCTGATGGGCCTGCTCAGGGCCAAATACGACTTCATCAACAACACACCTTATATCGCGCGCCGTGGCGGTTCGCAGTTGATGAACCAGATCGCCCTGGCCCTGGGCGATGGCAGCGGCGGCGGAGCCGTGCAAGGCGGCCCGCCGAACGTGCCGCTGGTGATGTACGTGGCCCACGACACCAACATCTCCTACTTGCGCACCATGCTCGGGTTTACCTGGCAGCAGAGCCCTTATCCGCAGAACAACATCCCGCCGGCCAGCACCCTGGCGTTCGAGCGTTATCGGGAGGTGAGCAGCGGCCAGCGTTTTGTGCACATCGTGTTCGAAGCCCAGAGCCTGGATCAGATCCGCAGCTTGCAGGGCTTGTCGTCCGGCAACCCGCCGCTGAGCGAGTCGTTCAACCTCGACGGGCATTGCCGACCCAGCGCCGTTGGCTTGCTGTGCCCGATCAATGAGGTTCTGGCGAAGATGGAGCAGGGCATCGACCGCACGGCGGTGGTGCCCTATGAGTACCAGGCGCGGTAAGGGAGGAGGGGCCGTGGGCCCCTGCGCTGCGCTAGTCGGGCGCGAACTGGTTGAGGGTAGTGATGATGTGGTCCTGCTCGGCGCGACTCAGGGTGTGGTACAGCGGCAATGACAGGATCTTGTCGTGCAAGGCCGCTTCCTGCGCCCGAGCCGACAGCGACAAATGGCGATAGGGCCGATGACTGGGTATCGGCAAGGGGTAATGGATGATGGTCTGGATGCCATGGCGCTCCAGGTAGTCCTTCAAGCGGTCGCGGCAGGGGCTGGCAATCACGAACAGATGCCAGACATGGGCGCTGCGTTGCGTGACTTGGGGCAGGCGGATCAGCGGGTGGCGGATTTCGGCGAGGTAACGCTCGGCGATCTGCCGGCGGGCCTCGGTGTCCTGATCCAGGTGGGCAAGTTTGACCCGCAGCATGGCGGCCTGGATCTCATCCAGACGGCTGTTCACCCCTGCGTGTTCATGCTGGTACTTGATGCGCGAACCGTAGCTGCCCAGGGCGCGTACCAGGCTTGCCAGTTCGGCGTCGTGGGTCACCACGGCCCCGGCGTCACCCAGGGCGCCGAGGTTTTTGCCGGGGTAGAAACTGAAGGCCCCGGCGTCGCCCCACTGGCCGGCCTTGCGCCCCTGGCACTGCGCGCCGTGGGCCTGGGCGCAGTCTTCCAGGACCCATAAACCGTGTTGCTTGGCCAGGGCGACGATCTCTGGCATCGGGGCCATTTGCCCATACAGGTGCACTGGGATAATCGCCCGGGTCTTGGGGGTGATGGCCGCTTCTACCGCCTGCATGTCCAGGTTGTAGGTGGCCGGGTCGATGTCCACCAGCACCGGCGTCAAGCCGTTTTCCATCACCGCCGAGACCGTGGCAATAAAGGTGTTGTTCTGCACGATGACCTCGTCACCGTCCTGCAGCTTGCCTTGCTCTTTCCAGGCCCGCAGGACCAGGGACAGTGCGTCCAGGCCATTGCCCACGCCCACCGCATGGGACGTGCCGCAGTACCTGGCGAAGTCTGTCTCGAACTGGCGCAACTCTTCGCCCTGCAGGTACCAGCCGGAATCGATGACCCGGGCGCAGGCGTCTTTTAACGCCTCGGCGTAGCCCTGGTTGATGGTTTTCAGGTCAAGAAAGGCAATCTTCATCAGGCACCGACCATCTGCTGGAACGTCTCGTAGTCACGCACGTAGTCGGCTTCATCGTAGAGGCTGTCCGCCAGCACCATCAGCACGCAGTCGGGAGAAAAGTCATACATTTCTCGCCAGATAAACGACTCGATCAGCAGGCCCTGGCAGGGGTGATCGAGACGGATATCAATCTTTTCCTTGCCGTCATCCAGCATGAAACGGCACGAACCGCGCACCGCGACCGCCACTTGCTTGAGCGACTTGTGCGCGTGATAGCCCCGGCGCACGCCCTCGCCGGTATCGAACATGTAGTAGATGCGCTTGATCTGAAAAGGGATGTTCTTCCCTTCTTCCAGGGCAATCAGCGAGCCGCGTTCATCGCCGTGGGTTTGCAACTGTACGAGTTGGACTTTCATAGGTGACCGCTTGGGGAAGTCGGCAGAGTGCGCTGCAACCAACTCACGATGACGTCGGTATCAATGGCGTACTCCTTGTAATAGATCTCTCGGGAGTCTGACGTGTCGGCCTGGTAGGGGATGTAGTCCATTTCAACGCTGACGATGTCCGCCAGGTTGGAGAAGCAGGACAGTTCCCCTGCCTCCTTGGCCATCCAGCACAGGGCCTTCGCCCCTTGGGAAGCAAAGATGATGTTGGTCCAGGCCGCGCCGGTCGGGCCGATGATCACCTCGGCGTTGGCCATGATCGCCACTTGGTGGTGAATGTCCTGTTCTTCCATGTACACGCAGACAAAGCCCAGGGCTTCGATGCGGGCCAGTACTTCGGCCTGGTTGTAGGGGCGCAAAAAGCCCTTGCGGCCGAGGAACACCCGCTTGGGCAGGGATGCCCGGTCGATGCCGGCGGTCAACGCCAGGGCCTTGTCCCGCAGGAACTGGATCGACTCGGGGCGGGCGAAGCTGTTCTCGGCCCGGCTGTAGGCCGAACCCTTGAAGTTGGGCACGCAATTGTTCGGTGCGCTGATCAGCAGCAAATCGGCCACGCAGTAAGAAGTGACGCTGTTCAAGAACACCACGGGCCTGGCAATGCCCAGGCTGGCGATCAGGGCCTTGATGGAGGGGATGTTCTGACTGTGCTGGGAAATCAGCACCGGGTAGTCGTCGTAGGCGCTGGGCAGCTCGGCAATGAACTGCAGTTGGCTGAGTATCTCCAGCACCCAGTGGTAGTAGTTGACCTCGCTGCCTCCGCTGACCAGCAGGCCCTTGGCGATGGGCTGGTTCTGGCCGCGTCGGGCCAGGGCCAGGGTGCGGCCGTGGTAAAGCAGGTGGGCACCGCTGTAGTCGGCATCGGCAGAGGGTGCGGTCACCACACGTTCGGCAATCACCTGGCCGTCGGCCAGAATCACCGAGCGCGACACCGAGCAGACCTGGGCCTGCTGGAAGCGATACAGGGCCACTTCAGGCAGAGTGATGGCGGTTGCCGGTGTCGCTTGGCCAACGAATCGCGGGCCTTGAACGCTACCAGCCACGGCTGGGCGAAACACATGGACCTTGTTCGTACTGACTTCATCCAGCCAGCGCAGCTTGCAGCGGCTGATGCTGCCGAGCGGGCTCTGTTGCTTGAAAAACAGCCGGTACAGCCAGTCGGAAATCAGCCCCTCGCGGCGGCACATCAGCTCGTAACCCAGGCGCTCCAGGCGCGCGTTGCAACGCTGCCGCAGGTTGGGTGGGGAAAGCTGCTTATGGAAGATGCTGATCTTGTCTTCGCTGACTGCCAGCTCATCCACCAGTTGTGGGTAGATGTCCCGGTAGTAGTCGCTGGCGATGATGATTTTTTCGAAGGCCAGGCTGCCCAGTTGCTGCGGGGCGTGGATGGTTTTGCCAAACAGGGTCTGCCCATGCTTCTGCTGGTTGTTGTCCAGAAAACCGACCACGTTGTAACGGGCACGGCAGTTTTTATAGAAGCTGATGCCACCGGCACCGGTTCCAAAAATCAGGATGGGGGTTTTCTGTGCTGCCCTTATTGCCATACAGCCCTCGTACCACGTCTAAACATCACCCGCCCCCGCAGCAGGCGAGGAAGCGCAAGTCTACTGGTTGTAAATGAGCATTCCGAGCCTGTTTTCTGGACCGTGTTGCCGAACGCAGTCGTTTTCACAAAGGCTGCCGGGGCGGCCTGAAAGGGGCCCGCTCAGTTGTTGTTAATGATGTTGCCGCGGATCTGCGCGACCCCCTTGGCATCCAGGTCGCGCCGGGTCCTGATGGGCCTCAACTCGCCACTGATGTGGCGGTTGATCTCATCGATGCCGGTCTTGGCAGTGTGGCCATTGGACTTGCCCAGCAGGTAGCGCAGCGACAAGCGAAACTGCTCCGACTCGTGGGCCACTGGGCGTGTGCCGTGCAGGGTGCAGTTGTGCCAGAGCCCGACATAACCCGGGCCTCCGGTCAGTCGTTGGTCGGTGCAGGGCACGCTATTGCCCTGGTCATCGCTGTACACCCAACGGTCGCCGTCCAGGTGTTGCAGGTGATGGGGAAACAGCGTGGCGCCGAACCGGTGGCTGCCGGGCATCAGGTGCAGGGGCGAGTCGTGCTCGGACACTTCGTGCAAATAAACGTAGAGCGTGAGAAAGGTCGAAGGGTCCAGGTCCACCCGGCCTTGGGGCCAGTCGATGATGTCCTGGTGGAAGTCGATGCCGCGGAAATAGGTGATGTCGCGGTAGGGCTTCTTGATGTAGGGCCCCAGGTTGGCCACGTTCACGTCGCGGATTCGTTCCCGAATCCAGTCCGGTAGCCAGGCGTCCGGCACACCGCAGACGGCCTTCTTGATCACCACCTCATAATCGTCGCCCAGCACCTGGTCCAGCACGGCGGTCAGGCGCGGGTCCTGCTCGATGAATTGCAGTTGCGATTCAAACTGGTTGAGGAAGTTGAAGGTCTTGGTCGGGTTGGCGTTGAAGTGGTTTTCCTGGGCCAGGTATTCGGCCTGATCCATGAACAGCTCACCCCCAAACACCCGCGCGGCGATCATGTCGCGGTACAGCGCCTGGGTCTGGGGTACATCCAGAATCTCTCCAAACAGATGGGCACCCTGCTCCATGAGGTTGTTGATACAGGTCTGCATGTGGTGATCGCTCATCGTGGCTCGTGGTCCTTGAGGTGGTTATCGGCGGGGGCTGTTTAAAGTGAACGCAGGGCCGGCAAAAAAATACCTGGCCCGATTAGCGGTTTCCGTCGTTGGCGGGCGGCGAGGGGCGGGTCGCAGCCTGGGGCGCATCTTCCGCTACAGGCTGTGGCCGGGCATTGCGCCGGGTCAACGGGGTCGAGCAGGGCGGGTGGAGTCAGGCGTGCTGGAGCAGCATGGCCCCGGCGGCGCCGAGCATGATCACCGCCGCGCCCCTGAACAGCAGTTGTTGGGCGCGCAGGCTGGCGAGCAGGTGGCGCACGCGAACGGCGCCCAGGACAAACACCGTGCCCACCGCCAGCAACACCAGGGCGGTCAAGGGCACCAGCATCAAGCCCCAGGTTTGCAGGGAGATGGACTCAAGGTTGATCACCAGGGGCAGCAGGGCCAGGTAAAAGGCAATGGTCTTGGGGTTGCCCAGGGTGATGGTCAAGCCCGAGAACCAGGCCGACAGCAACTCCCGGCGGTCGATGGGTTTGCCCTGGCTTACGGGTTGATGTGCAGCAAACCAGAATTGCCAGGCCAGGTAGCCCAGGTAGGCGGCGGCCCCCCAGCGGACCACGGCAAACAGCGCGCTGAAGTGGTGGGCGATCAGGGTCAGCCCGAAGACCGCGAATGACAGGTAGATCAGGTCGCCGAGGATGATTCCCAGCAACAGGCTGAAGCCCGGCAGCAATCCGCCGCTGACGCTGCGGGCCACCAAGGCGGCCATTCCGGGCCCTGGGATGGCGGCGGCGATGCCGAGGGCGGCGGCGTAGGTGAGGATTTGCGACAGGTCCAGCATGGGGCAATCTCGACAAAAAGGGGGGGCGGGCGGTGAGTGCTCGGTGGCCTGCATGGCCGGTGCTGGAGGGCGGCGGCCGTTACCTGAACAGTGGCAGGCTGCCGGTCAGTCGGTTGATGGTCTTCTTCGGGCCAATCAAGCCCAGGGCCACCAGCTCGATGCCTGAACTGTGGGCCTGATTGATCCGTGACTCGTACTCGACATAGGTCTTGCAGGACTGGGCCAGGGCACTGAAGGGAAGGCTGTGCACCTCTTCGTCGGTCATGAGCTGGCTGTGGATGCCGCGAATCGCCTCGTTGCAGGCCAGAAGAATCGGCAGCGGGGCATAAATCACTCCGGGGTAGTTCACCTGGTCCTGGCTGGACATGTCCGGCCCCACCAGGCCCGTCACCGTGGTTCCCAGGCTGACCCCGATGACACTGGCCGCATTGATGGCGTGCCCCGGCCCGAGGGCGCTATCCACAATAATCACGCATTTATGCAGGCTGGCATCGAACTTCATGGCGGACCTCAAGAGTGCTGGGCCCGCTGCTTCCAGGGCGCGGGACTGGAATAAGCATATACCGCGTGCCTGGGTAAAAAGTGTCTAGTTGTATTGCTGTTGACGTAGTTTTGGGTGAGATTTACCCATATATATGTACTGGGCGAAAAATATGACCGATTCAGCCTTGAGCCTTATCGACACCCGAATTCTTGCCGCTTTGCAGGAGGACGGCCGGATCACCAATCAGACCCTGGCCGACCAGATTGGCCTGTCGGCATCACCCTGCTGGCGGCGGGTGCGCCAGCTTGAAGAGCACAACGTGATCCAGGGTTACCGGGCGGTGCTGGACCGGCGCAAGATCGGCCTCGGTGTGCTGGTGTTTGTGCGGGTCAGCATTGACCGGCACAGCGAAGCCGAGGCCCAGCGCTTCGAGCAGGAGGTGATGGAGTTGGAGGATGTGGTGGCCTGCTACAGCATCGGTGGCGATGCCGACTTCTTGCTGCAGGTGGTCGCCCGGGACCTGGACACCTTTGCCGACTTCGCCATGTCGGTGATCCGTCGACTGCCGGGAATCAAGGAAATGCAGAGCATGTTTGTGCTCAAGGAAATCAAACCTTTCACCTCATTGCCGGTGA
Organism: Pseudomonas morbosilactucae; assembly: GCF_023241665.1. NCBI lineage: Bacteria > Pseudomonadati > Pseudomonadota > Gammaproteobacteria > Pseudomonadales > Pseudomonadaceae > Pseudomonas > Pseudomonas morbosilactucae. The sequence continues at coordinate 93,965 of NZ_JALQCX010000047.1, forward strand.
AAGCGCCCAAGGCCTGATGGCCGTGGGCGCGGCTGCCTAGACCTCGACGATCATGCCGTCCACCAATGCATAGGTGCCGCTGGACAGGCCGTTGGCGATCACTTCGATCAGCTGTTCAATGCTTGGGGCGATCAGCAGGCGGTAGGTTTCGTCATGGTAGTAGGCGATGACCTGGCCACTGTGCCCGCCGGGCGCCGGGTCCAGGTCGAGGCACAGATAGTCGCCTGCGCCGTTGGCCATGATCGGCAGCCAGTGTGGCCACCACCAACTGGGCTTGATGCCCGGGGCCACGTCCATGGGCGCGTGATCGGGGTCTTCCTCGTTGCGGCCGTCGGGAAAGAAATCGTTGAGAAAATCGCTGCGGTCCAGCACTTCGTCCAGGGGCATCCAACTGAAAGCATCGAGCAGGGTGGCGCTGCCTTCGGTCTGGCCGTCGGCGATGCCGTAGAGCGTGCGCAGTGACGCGGGCAGGGTGCGTCCGAGGCGGGCTTCGGCCCGGGCGATGGTGGCGTTGTCGGCGGGTGGCCGGAACATCGGCGGCAGTTGCTGATCCGCGGCCTGAACCTGGCGAGCGATGTGTTCAAGGTGGTGAGCCAGGGTGGCTGGAGCTGGCGAGTGGGGGGCGGTCATGTCTTCATCCTGGAGTCCATTGCCTGGCTATCCTGCTGGGCCGAGCCTTGCGCCGCAAGGTTTTTTGCCAGGTCGGCAAGGCCAATGCCAGCCCTTGAGGCGCGGCTGTCTGCGGTGAATTGTTACGGCTTTCGCAGCAGTGTTTCTTCCATTCCACGAATGACAATTTGTCGCAGGCCGGCTTTTTTTTGATACCCTTGCCAAGCTAACTAACTAAGTAGTTAATTGATTTCAGGCTCCCGTCGAACTCGGCGCCTGGGTGGCTGTTGTCCGCGCTGATGCGCTGGCCGTGGCTGGGTTCACTGAAACCCTGTCCTGGAAACACCACCCAAGGTCGCAGCCTCCACTACTCTTAACTTTCCCACTAACGTTCATGCGTCAGCAGGATCATGCAACATGACTAACACTCAACCTTCGGCATCCGTCAGCCGCTGGCCCCTCTGGGTCGTCGCTTTCGGAGTGCTGGTATTTGGATTGCTTTTCGCCGCCGGTGGCGGCTATCTGGCCACGCTCGGCGGCAGTTGGTACTTCCTGCTCGCCGGTCTCGGCCTGATCGTCTCGGCGGTGCTGCTTTTCAAGCAGCGCCTTAAAGGGGCCTGGCTGTTCGCTGCGGTCATGGTGCTGACGCTGATCTGGGCGCTGGCCGATGTCGGGCTGAAGTTCTGGCCGCTGGTCTCCCGTCTGTTCGCCCTGGGCGTACTGAGCCTGTTGGTGGCGCTGGTCTACCCGACCCTGCGCAAGGCCAATGGCCTGGCCGGCGGTCGTGGTGGCTACGCCCTGGGTGGCGTGCTGGCGATCGCGATCGTTGGCGGTTTTGCCGGCATGTTTGTGCCTCATTACTCGGTGTCGCCGAGCGGTGATGGCCCGGGCCTGACCCAGGTCGACCCGGCCAAGGCGCAGAAAAACTGGGCCCACTACGGCAATGACGAAGGCGGTAGCCGCTTTGCCGCGCTGGACCAGATCAACCGTGGCAACGTTTCGCAATTGGTGCCTGCCTGGACCTACAACACCGGTGACGTTGCCATCAGCGACGGCAATGGTGCGGAAGACCAGATGACCCCGTTGCAGGTTGGCGACAAGGTGTTTATCTGCACCCCGCACAACAACCTCATCGCGCTGGATGCCGACACCGGCAAACAGCTGTGGAAAAACCAGATCAACGCCCAATCCAAGGTGTGGCAGCGTTGCCGTGGCCTGGCTTACTTCGACGCGACTGCCGCCGTGGCCCAGCCCACTGATGGCAGCACCCCGGCCCAGCCGGTCGCTGTCGCGGCTGGTGCCAACTGCCAGCGCCGTCTGCTGACCAACACCATCGATGCACGGCTGATTGCTGTGGATGCCGACACTGGCGAGTTCTGCCAGGGCTTTGGCAACAACGGCCAAGTGGACCTGAAAGCCGGCCTGGGCAACGTGCCTGACTCCTACTACCAACTGTCCTCCGCGCCGCTGATGGCCGGGACCACAGTAGTGGTGGGCGGCCGCGTGGCCGACAACGTCCAGGCTGACATGCCGGGCGGTGTGATCCGTGGTTTCGACGTGGTCACCGGTGCTATGCGCTGGGCCTTCGACCCGGGTAACCCGCAAGACAAAAAGGCCCCGGCCGACGGCAGCACCTACGTGCGCAGTACGCCCAACAGCTGGGCGCCGATGTCTTATGACCCGGCGATGAATACCCTGTTCTTGCCGATGGGCAGTTCGTCCACCGATATCTACGGCGTGGAACGTACGGCGCTGGACCACAAGTACGGCGCTTCCATCCTGGCGCTGAACGCCACCACCGGTGAAGAAAAGTGGGTCTACCAGACCGTGCACAACGATCTGTGGGACTTCGACTTGCCGATGCAGCCGAGCCTGATCGACTTCGCCAAGCCTGACGGCAGCAAGGTCCCGGCGGTCGTGATTGGCACCAAGGCCGGTCAGATCTACGTGCTGGATCGTGCCACCGGCAAGCCCCTGACCAAGGTTGAAGATGTACCGGTCAAGGCGTCGAACATCCCCAACGAGCCTTACTCGCCGACCCAGCCGCTGTCCGTGGGCATGCCACAGATCGGCGCGCAGCACCTGACCGAGTCGGACATGTGGGGCGCCACGCCGTTCGACCAGATGCTGTGCCGCATCTCGTTCAAGAAAATGCGTTACGACGGCCTGTACACCGCGCCGGGTACCGATGTGTCGCTGAGCTTCCCAGGGTCCCTGGGTGGCATGAACTGGGGCAGCATTTCGACGGATCCGGTGCACGGTTTCATCTTCGTCAACGACATGCGCCTGGGCTTGTGGATCCAGATGATCCCAGCACAGAAAGACGCCAAGGCGTCGTCCGGCGGTGAAGCGCTGAACACCGGCATGGGCGCGGTACCACTCAAGGGCACGCCGTATGCGGTGAACAAGAACCGCTTCCTGTCGGTGGCCGGTATTCCGTGCCAGGCACCGCCATTCGGCACCCTGACCGCGATCGACATGAAGACCCAGAAAGTCGCTTGGCAAGTGCCGGTGGGCACCGTCGAAGACACTGGTCCGATGGGCATCAAGATGAAAATGCCACTGCCGATCGGCATGCCGACCCTGGGCGGTACGCTGTCCACCCAGGGCGGCCTGGTGTTCATTGCCGGTACCCAGGACTACTACCTGCGCGCCTACAACTCGGCCAACGGTGAAGAAGCCTGGAAAGCCCGTCTGCCTGTGGGCAGCCAGGGTGGCCCGATGACCTATGTGTCGCCGAAAACCGGCAAGCAGTACGTGGTCATCACCGCAGGCGGCGCTCGCCAGTCGCCGGATCGCGGCGACTTTGTGATCGCTTACGCGCTGCCAGACAGCAAGTAAGGCTGCACCTCAAGAAACCCGCTGTCGCCCCGAGAGGGTGGCAGCGGGTTTTTTGTTGCCTGCCAGGTCAGGGTATCGAGGGGCAAAGCCGTGGTGGAGCAGGTTTCAATCGGCCGGTTTCACAGCGGGTCCTTTGGAAAGTACCGACTCGGCACCTCGCCGAGCACTCGACGGAAAACACTGCTGAAGGCACTCGGGCTGCTGTAGCCCAGGTCTGTCGCCACCCGGGTAATCGGCTCCCCGTTCCCCAAGCGCACCACCGCCGCCAACAGGCAGGCCTGCTGGCGCCACTCGACAAAACTGCTCCCGGTTTGTTGGCGAAACAGCCGCGTGAAGGTGCGGCGGCTCATGCCCACCTGCCGGGTCATGTCATCAATGCCGACCTCCAGCGACGGTTGCTCCAGCAGGGTGCGGCAGGCCTGCGCCAGCCTGGGTTCACTCGGCAGCGGGGCATTCAGCGACAGGGGCGCCATGGCGGCTATTTCGTGCAGCAGCAACCCCATCAAATGACCGTCCCGACTCGCCTGCGCATAGCAGGCCGGAACGTCGATGGCGCGGATCAGCAACTGCCGAAGCAGCGCTGATACATCGAAGACCTGACAGTGCGCTGGCAGGCCAAGCTGGTCGGCGGCGGGGGTACGGATGTAGGTGTTCAGCATGGTCACCGGGCCGCTCATGCTCATCTCATGGGGCACGTGCGCCGGCACCCAGATGGCCCGTTGTGGGGGCACGACCCAATTGCCCTGGCAGGTGAACACAGTGATCACCCCGCAGGCGGCATAGGCAAATTGCCCTCGTTCATGGGTATGTCGTTCAAACAGCAGTCCGTCGCCATAGTCATGGGCCGTGACCACCGCGTCGCGGGGAATATTCTCGTCGGTGTCTAGCTCGGTTTTGCGCATGGCCCGAATTTACTGATCTATGACCTGATAGTGCAAGCGAGCCATGCTGGCGATTGCGCATAGTGGGGCCCTGGCTGGCGCATACAGGCGCCGCCCCCTGTCTTGTGGAATCCGCGCTATGCAAAAGAAACACCTGGCCCTGGCCGTCTTGGTGACGGCCGTCTGGGGCCTGAATTTTCCCATTACCAAACTGGGACTGGCGGCGATCGATCCGCTGTTGCTCACGGCGCTGCGCTTTACCCTGGCGGCATTGCCCTGGGTCTTTTTTGTCAAACGTCCGCCCATCGCGATGGGCTGGCTGGTGGCCTACGGATTGATTTTCGGAGTGGCCATGTGGGCGCTGATCAACGTCGGCATCGAGTTGGGCGTCCCTCCGGGCACCGCGGCCCTGTTGATCCAGTTCAGCGCCTTCTTCACCCTGGGCTGGGGCGTACTGCTGTTCCGCGAACACCTTAGCCTTGGGCAGATACTCGGCGTGGTACTGGCCGTGCTGGGGTTGTTCAGCATCATCCTCAGCAGCCCCGGCCAGGGCACGACAATCGGTTATGCGTTGCTGCTGGTCAGCGCCTTTAGCTGGAGCGTCGGCAACGTCATCATCAAACAGTCCAAGGTCCGGGAAATGTTCGCCTTCGTGGTGTGGGCCAGCCTGTTCCCACCGATTCCCCTGTTGGCACTCACCTGGCTCGCCCATGGACCGACGCCGTTCACCACCCTCGTCAGCCACCTCGAAGGCGTGGCCGTGTTCTCGCTGTTGTTCCAGGTCTACGCAGCGACGCACTTCTGTTACTGGGGCTGGAACCTGCTCCTGCGCGAATACCCCGTATCCCGAGTGGCCCCGCTGTCCTTGCTGATTCCCATCTTCGGCATCGCCGGTTCAGTGCTGATGCTGGGGCACCGGGTTGACCTCAACGAAGGCCTGTCCATCGCGTTGATTCTATCGGCGCTGGTTGTGGGGTTGATGAAGGGGCCGAGGGTTTGGTGTAGGGAGTAGGAGGCGTGCAGTTTTGATGGGCGGAGTAGATGGAAAGTCAAAAACAAGAAAGCCCGCACGGGGCGGGCTTTCTTGGGGTGTTTCCGGTCATGTAGGAACATGTGGAAACTTGGATTGGCCGGGGTAATCTGAACAGGAAATATAATTATATGATTTTATTGTAGAAAATCTGGTTAGATTATTTCATGGAATACCGTTTGGAATACCAGCCTCTGATCTAACGCTTCCGGAGAATCTGACCAAGGTGCAACCCTGTCTCTGCTTCGTTGAGAATGAACCTCTCTAGGATTTTCGTCCTGGATAGGCGAGATCTGAATGCACGGGCTAACGTGCACCACGCCATGCGTTACCTGGTCAAGAATGATCAGCATCTACGACTCAAACCAGTGGGTGCTCGTTGCCTACGAAAGGGGCAGGTAAAGAAAGGAGTAAGCCGGCGCTGGTGATGCTGGTGGAGCTCAGGCCTGCCGATGGTTAGGCTCTGGCCATGACTCAAGGCTGATATGGGCGCTGCGGGATGGTAGAAAGTAGAGCGCTGCCGACAGCACTACCAGTCGGTGTACGAACTGAATCGGCCAGAACTCAGCAAGGGCCGTACTCTTGATGAATGCCTGCATCATTTCGTTGATCAACGCCTGGCAGGTAAGCACAAGAACCTGTCAGTAGTTGATCGTGCGCAAGGGCTGGCACCGGCACCGTTTTGGTTTGATGTGGATGCTGTTGAACATCCGAACTCGCCAGCCTGGCCCTCAGTCACGCGCTGCATTCTGTTAATGCAGTCAGTGTCGGGCTGCTGTTGCACCTCGCCAGCCCACGAAGGCGTTTGCCGCCGAATAGCAACTGGAGCGGATCTCCTGCTTGGGCTTGGGCTCGATTCCGCGCTCAATTTCCATACAAGCCAAAAACCGATAAAAGTTGTTTTCTATTGAAAAATTTGAGTTTGACTAACAAAATGTCGCACCAAGAAAAGCGTCGCGTTACTCTCGGGGTTTCGCGAGAAGACAAATTGCTAGGGGGCACAGCCATGATCCGCTGCCACCTCGCCCGCATGATGGGCGAGCACAAGATGCGTATTGCTGATGTTGCCAGAGAAACAGGGCTAAGCCGCGCCACGGTAACCCTGCTCTACAAAGAAACAGCGCAGAAAGTGGATCTGGAAGCCATTGAGAGGCTGTGCCTGCTGTTTGAATGCCAAATAGGCGATCTGTTTGAGCTGACACAAACATAGATGGCGCTGCCGCCAAGGCTCCAGATCACAAACAGACGTCTTAACGACATCAAACAAATGACAAACATTTAGATAATCAATAGGAATACCCCATGACCAGCACCCAACAACGCGCCGCCCTGCAACGCCAGATTTGGGCAATTGCTAACGATGTTCGTGGCGCAGTCGATGGTTGGGACTTTAAGCAGTACGTGCTTGGCACCTTGTTCTACCGTTTCATCAGCGAAAACTTCGCCAGCTACATTGAGGGCGGAGACGACAGCATCAAATACGCTGAGTTGCCCGATAAGGTCATCACCGCAGATATCAAAGACGATGCCATTAAGACCAAGGGCTATTTCATCTACCCCAGCCAGTTGTTTGCCACTATCGCTGCCGGTGCCAACACCAACGAAAGCCTGAACACCGATCTAGCCGCCATCTTTGCCGCTATCGAAAACTCGGCAAACGGCTACCCCTCCGAGCGCGACATAAAAGGTCTGTTTGCGGACTTCGACACCACTAGCAACCGTCTGGGCAATACCGTAAAGGACAAGAATGCGCGCCTCGCCGACGTGCTCAAAGGTGTAGCCAAGTTGGACTTTGGCACCTTTGACGAAAGCCACATCGACCTGTTTGGCGACGCTTACGAATTCCTCATCTCCAACTACGCCGCCAATGCCGGCAAATCGGGCGGTGAGTTCTTCACTCCACAGCAGGTCTCCAAGCTGATCGCCCAGCTCGCCATGCACAAGCAAACCAGTATCAACAAGATCTACGATCCCGCTTGCGGATCGGGCTCGCTGCTGCTGCAAGCCAAGAGGCACTTTGATGAACACATCATCGAAGACGGTTTTTTCGGTCAGGAACTCAACCACACGACGTATAACCTGGCGCGGATGAATATGTTCCTCCACAACGTCAACTACGACAAATTCAATATCCAGCTCGGTGATACGCTGATCGAGCCGCACTTTGGCGACGATAAACCCTTCGATGCCATCGTCTCCAACCCGCCGTATTCGGTGAAGTGGAAGGGGGCGGACGACCCCACCCTGATCAACGATGACCGCTTTGCGCCTGCCGGTGTGCTGGCTCCCAAATCGAAAGCCGACTTTGCTTTTGTGCTGCATGCCCTCAGCTATCTTTCAAGCAAAGGCCGCGCGGCGATTGTTTGCTTCCCCGGTATTTTTTACCGTGGCGGCGCTGAGCAGAAAATTCGTCAATATCTGGTGGATAACAATTACGTTGAAACCGTGATTTCGCTCGCACCCAACCTGTTCTTTGGCACCACCATTGCTGTGAATATTCTGGTGCTGTCCAAACACAAAACGGACACCAACACGCAGTTCATTGATGCCAGCGGCAAAGACTATTTCAAGAAGGAAACTAACAACAACGTGCTGCTGGATAAGCACATAGACCAGATCATGGCGGTGTTCGACAGCAAGGCGAATGTGGAGCACTTCGCCTTGTCCGTTCCGTTCGAGAAAGTGGCCGCCAATGACTACAACCTGTCGGTCAGCAGTTATGTCGAAGCCAAAGACATCCGCGAAGTGGTGGAGATTGCTCAGCTTAATGCCGAGTTGAAAACCACCGTCGCCAGGATCGACCGGCTTCGGATGGATATTGATTGCATCGTCGCAGAGATTGAAGGCGAGGAGCTGGAAGCATGAGCGGAGTGACCCTTTTGGAAAAGCTGCTGGATGGCGCAGGGGTGGAGCGGCGGGCGCTGGGGACCCTTGGCGAACTAGTTCGTGGCAACGGCTTGCAAAAGAAGGACTTCACTGAAGCAGGTGTGCCGGCTATCCACTACGGCCAGATATATACCTATTACGGCCTATCCACGACTGAAACAAAATCCTTTGTTTCACCTGAGCTAGCTAAGCAGCTAAAGAAGGTAAACAAGGGTGATGTTGTAATCACCAACACAAGTGAAAACCTTGAAGATGTAGGCAAAGCGTTGGTTTATCTTGGCGAGCCGCAAGCAGTTACGGGCGGACATGCAACCGTATTGAAGCCCGGAGACCTTCTTCTGGGAAAATACTTTGCATATTTCACTCAAACAAACGAATTTGCGTCTGAAAAAAGAAAATATGCAAAGGGTGCAAAGGTAATTGATATTTCTGCCACAGATATGGCAAAAATCCCAATTCCACTCCCCTGTCCAGAAAGCCCCAAAAAATCGCTGGAAATCCAGACCGAAATCGTCCGTATTCTGGACGCATTTAGCGAGCTTACACGCGAGCTTACACGCGAGCTTACAGCCCGCAAAAAACAATACAACTACTATCGCGACCAGTTGTTGAGTTTTGACGAAAGGGACGTGGAGTGGAAGTCGTTGGGTGAGCTTGCTGAAAACCTTGACTCAAAGCGCAAGCCTATAAGAAGCGGACTAAGGGATGTTGGTAATATTCCATACTACGGCGCATCGGGCATTGTCGATTACGTTAAAGATTACATTTTTGATGGTGACTTTTTGCTTGTTTCTGAAGACGGTGCAAATCTGTTGGCACGAAACACGCCAATAGCATTTAGCGTTAGCGGTAAAAGCTGGGTAAATAATCACGCACATGTGCTTAAATTCGAGACATATGCCGAAAGAAGATACGTTGAGTATTACTTAAATAGTATTGATTTAACGCCGTACATTTCAGGGGCTGCTCAACCGAAGCTGAATCAAAAGAATTTAAATGGCATTAAAATTCCAAATCCTTCACCTGAAGAAAAAGAACGCATCGTCGCCATCCTCGACAAATTCGACGCCCTCACCAGCTCTATCACCGAAGGCTTGCCGCGCGAAATTGCGTTGCGCCAACAGCAGTACGAGCATTACCGCGATTTACTGCTGAGCTTCCCTGAGCCTGAAAAAGTGGTGGCATAACATGAGCAAGACGCTAAGGGAAATTGCTCAACAACTGAGTACATCAAAAACAGTTAAAAAAACTGTACCTGAAAAAACCAAGGAGGTTGAAGAAGCCAAGCCGGTTCCAAAGGTGCAGCTGATATATGCCTTTAATGGTACAGGCAAGACACGCCTTTCACGGGAGTTCAAACAGCTGATTGCGTCCAAAGCCGATGACAATGAGGGCGATGATGAACCCAATCAGGCTGAGTTGACGCGCAACAAAGTCCTTTATTACAACGCTTTTACCGAGGACTTGTTTTATTGGGATAACGATCTGGAGAGTGATGCAGAACCGAAACTAAAAATTCAGCCCAATTCTTATACAGACTGGCTGCTCACTCTACTCAAAGATCTCGGCCAAGATAGAAACATCGTTACCTACTTCCAGCGATATGCGAATGACAAACTAACTCCGCATTTTAGCGAAGACTTTACTGAAGTTAGCTTTTCACTAGAGCGAGGTGACGATGAACGTACCGGTCATATCAAAATATCAAAAGGCGAGGAAAGTAACTTCATCTGGAGCGTTTTCCACACTCTGCTAGATCAAGTTGTAACGATTTTAAATATCGTCGAGCCTAGTGAGAGAGAAACCAACCAGTTCGATAAGTTGGAATATGTGTTTATTGATGATCCAGTCAGCTCTCTCGATGAGAACCATTTAATTGAATTGGCCGTAAACTTGGCGAGCTTGATAAAATCCAGTCAATCTTCTCTAAAGTTCATCATTACAACGCACAGTCCGCTGTTTTATAACGTGCTGCATAATGAGCTAAAAAATAAAACCTGTTACATGTTGGGGCGACTTGAGGATGGCACCTTTGATCTGGTTGAAAAGCATGGTGACTCCGATACAAGCTTTTCCTATCACTTGCACCTTAAGAAAATTCTTGAGAAAGCAATTGCTGATAATCAGGTGCAAAAATATCATTTTACACTCTTGCGTAATTTGTATGAGAAAACAGCCAGTTATCTGGGCTATCCAAGATGGGCGGAGCTTTTACCTGACGATAAACAAACCTATTTAAAGTTTATTATTCAATTTACCAGTCATAGCACCTTATCCCACGAAACCGTCGCCGAGCCTAGTGAGCCAGAAAAAAATACGGTCGCGCTATTGCTTAATCACTTGGCGAGCACCTACAGATTTTGGCAGCAGGAAAATCAAAATGGTTGATTACACAAAGCCCATCGCCGAATCGAATAGCTTCATCGTTCTGGACAAATACACCCAAGAATGGAAGGTCGCAGAAAACTACCAAAGCGAAGGCGACCTAGAGCGAGAGTTCATTCAAGACATGCAGAATCAGGGCTACGAGTATGCCCTTGGTTTAAACACACCTGCGAAACTGCTGTCCAATGCGCGCGAGCAGTTGCAGGCATTGAACAACATGCAGTTTCTTGAAGGCGAGTGGCAGCGCTTTGTTGAAACCTATCTGGACAGACCCAGCGACAGCATCGTCGATAAAACCCGCAAGATCCATGATGACTATATCCATGACTTTGTGTTTGACGATGGTCATATTCAGAACATATATCTGCTGGATAAAAAGAATATTGCCCGTAATAAGGTGCAGGTGATCAAGCAGTTTGAGCAAGCGGGCAGCCATGCCAACCGATACGATGTGACGATCTTGGTCAATGGTCTGCCGCTGGTGCAGGTGGAGCTGAAGAAGCGAGGCGTGGCGATTCGCGAAGCCTTTAATCAGGTGCACCGTTACAGCAAAGAAAGCTTTAACAGCGAGCAGTCTTTGTTCAAGTATTTGCAACTGTTTGTCATTTCCAACGGCACCGATAGCCGTTATTTTGCCAACACCACCCAGCGTAACAAAAACAGCTTCGACTTCACCATGAATTGGGCAAAGTCGGATAACAACCTGATCAAAGACCTGAAAGACTTTACCGCTACGTTCTTTCAGAAAAACACCCTGCTCAATGTGTTGCTGCATTATTCGGTGTTTGATGTTAGCAATGCGCTGTTGGTAATGCGTCCCTACCAAATTGCTGCCACTGAGCGAATTTTGTGGAAGATCAACAGCGCTTATCAGGCCAAGAGCTGGAGTCAGCTTGAGGGCGGCGGCTTTATCTGGCACACCACCGGCTCAGGCAAAACGCTGACCAGTTTTAAAGCGGCGCGCTTGGCTACCGAACTTGAGTTCATCGACAAAGTGTTCTTCGTGGTGGATCGCAAGGATCTGGATTACCAGACCATGAAGGAATACCAGCGTTTTTCACCGGATAGTGTGAATGGCTCTGACTCTACCGCCGGCCTGAAACGCAACCTGGATAAGGACGACAACAAGATTGTCGTCACCACGATCCAGAAGCTCAATAATCTGATGAAAAGCGAAGGCGACCTACCCATCTATAACAAGCAGGTGGTGTTTATTTTTGATGAATGCCACCGAAGCCAGTTCGGTGAAGCTCAGAAAAATCTAAAGAAGAAATTCAAAAAGTTCTATCAGTTTGGCTTTACCGGCACGCCTATTTTTCCGCAAAACGCCCTGGGCGCGGACACTACTGCCAGCGTGTTCGGTCGGGAGTTGCATTCGTATGTAATTACCGACGCCATTCGTGATGAAAAAGTGCTCAAGTTCAAGGTGGACTACAACGATGTGCGCCCGCAGTTCAAAGCCATCGAAACCGAGACAGACGAGAAAAAGCTGAGCGCAGCAGAGAACAAGCAAGCCCTGTTGCACCCCGACCGTATCCGCGAGATTACGCAGTACATCCTGAATAACTTCCGGCAAAAAACCCACCGCCTGCAATCTGCAACAAAAGGCTTCAACGCCATGTTTGCGGTTAGCAGCGTGGATGCAGCCAAGCTGTACTACGAGTGCTTCAGGGAGCTGCAGAAGAGCAGCGAAAAACCACTGAGGGTGGCCACTATCTTCTCGTTCGCTGCCAACGAGGAGCAGGATGCGATTGGCGACATTCAGGACGAAAGTTTTGATGTGGCTGCCATGAACAGCAGCGCCAAGGAGTTCTTGAGCGCGGCCATTGTCGATTACAACACGCTGTTCAAAACCAACTTCAGCGTGGACAGCAATGGCTTCCAGAATTACTACCGTGATCTGGCCAAGCAGGTTAAAGCCAAGGAAATTGACCTGCTGATCGTGGTCGGCATGTTCCTGACCGGCTTTGACGCCCCCACGCTGAACACCCTGTTTGTGGACAAGAACCTGCGCTACCACGGTTTGATGCAGGCTTACTCGCGCACCAACCGAATTTTCGATGCCACCAAGACCTTTGGCAATATCGTTACCTTCCGCGACCTGGAACAGGCGACCATCGACGCCATTACCTTGTTTGGAGATAAAAACACCAAGAATGTGGTGTTGGAGAAGAGCTACAAGGAATACATGGAGGGCTTTACCGATGTGGCCACCGGTGAAGCGCGGCGCGGTTTTGTGGAAGTGGTGAAAGAGTTGGAACAGCGTTTTCCTGACCCTTCAGCCATTGAAAAAGAGTCCGATAAAAAAGCCTTCGCGAAACTGTTCGGCGAGTATTTGCGCGTTGAGAACGTGCTGCAGAACTACGATGAATTTGCCAGACTGATGGCCGTGCAAAGTGTCGACCTGAATGATCCGGAGGCAGTTGAAGCATTCAAGGCCAAGCACTATTTAAACGATGAAGATCTGGCTGCGTTGCAAGCAATCAAGATACCAGCAGAGCGGAAAATTCAGGACTATCGATCAACCTATAACGATGTTCGCGATTGGCTGCGTCGGGAGAAGTCCTCCAACGACAAAGAAAAATCAACTATCGATTGGGATGATGTGGTCTTTGAGGTGGACCTGCTCAAGTCGCAAGAAATCAACCTAGATTACATCCTTGAGCTGATCTTCGAACACAACAAAAAGATCAAGAGCAAGTCCGACCTAGTGGATGAGGTGCGTCGCGTGATTCGCGCAAGTCTGGGCAACCGCGCCAAAGAGAGCTTGCTTGTGGACTTCATCAATCAAACCGACCTTGACCAGATTGGCGATAAGGCCAGTGTGATAGACGCCTTCTTCATTTTCGCCCAAGCGGAACAACAACGAGAGGCTCAGGAGCTTATTAGCGCTGAGAACCTCAATGCAGAAGCGACCAGACGCTATATCACCACTTCTCTGAAGCGGGAGTTCGCCAGCGACAGCGGTACAGAACTCAACGCCGTACTACCCAAGATGAGCCCGCTGAACCCGCAATACCTGACCAAGAAGCAGAGCGTCTTCCAAAAGATCGCTACGTTTGTCGAGAAGTTCAAAGGTGTGGGTGGGAGCGTATAAAAAAGCCGAGAGAGTATTTTCATAAGTGGCCCCGTTCAACGCAAGCACTGGGCAAAATTCGCGTGAGTTTGCGCGTGAACCAGTCCTGTTGATGGGGCCTTGTGCTACTCAATGTTCGCGAAGTGAGCAGCCATGCCAATATGGCCCTCAAGTTGCTCAGTGATGAGTCGACCAGAGATGTGTTCATAGCGATGGTGTATCGTAAGCGCTCTATAAACCCCACCGAACTCAAGATGGGTGGCGCGCTCACCCGGTGCTTCCTCGAGAGGCTAGCATTGAATTGCCCCTAGATTCGTAGTCACCTTCGAATGGCCGCTTCGGGCCGCCAGCTACTCTCCGCCAGTGGCGGCTATGGTTGATAGCGGCCGCTCTCACTCAGCGATTGAACCCCCAGGTTTTTTGTAAACGACGAGCGAGCAGCCGCACGGTCAGCAAGTAGTAATAGCGTGTCGAATCGCTGCGTTGATTTAAGCGATGCTCAAGAAACCACGCCACATGCTTCCTTTGCCAAGTCCACGGGTTTTCTCGCAGCCACCGCTTTGCGATTTCAACCTGAATGATTTTCGCCTGGCGCAAATGACGTTGCCGCGTTGCGTGCGAACCAATCAGCACGCCAGCCAAGAACAACTCCATATCGAATGGCTTGCTCATGTCCGTCCTCCAATATAGGCAGCGACCACATCGATCCGACCGTGCCCCAGCTCATAGCCGATTTGCCTCCGGGCCTCACGATCAAGGCGCTGATTTAGCTGACCACATTCACCGCCGTTGATAGGTGCGCGATATTGGGTGATTTGCTCGTAGCGCTCACATGCGTACGCCGCTCGTAGTTCGTGGAAGCCTTTGAGATTGTGCGCATGAATGGTGTCGCGCGCAGGACGGACGATTTCCTGGAGAACGCTCAAGTAGCTTTCGTTCGGAGCAATCAGGTTTCGGCTACCAGCAGGCGAGACTAGCCTAGCAAATTCAAGCGCGCCACGAATATGGTCGTCCACCGCAATCCAACGAGGTGCTGATGCACCGGCGCGGCCGCCTTTGGTGCCGTCCTGAATGTTGATTCTGGCTAAGTCTTTGGCTTCAAGGCTTAGCCGTGGCAGGTCAGCCAAGATGGCCTCTCGCAAGCGCATGCCGGTGGACCGCGCCAACAGAATGATCGCGGCTGACCGTAGCTGATGATCCTTGCAAAGTTCATCGATAATCGGCTTAACCTGCTCGCGGTCTTGGCCCTGCGGAACCGAGTGGCGAACTCCGTTGCGTTGCATACTCAACGCAATGCTTGGACTTGGCAATTTCACATACTGATCACCGCGAAGCGCTGCCATTGTCCTATTAACGCTGGATAGCCGGTTTTGCGCAGTGCTGATAGCTAGGTGACCGTGCTCAACCAATCCGCGAAGGTATGCGGCATAGTTCGACAACACCTCGCGGTCAATCTGCCGCGCATCGTTGATCCCGGGTCCCGCTTCAGACCGGCACCACTTCACGAATGCCCGCCACCGATCGCTGTGCGCCTTGACCGTGCCGTAATGGCCACCACCGAACATATCTTTCAGCGCCTGCTGACCCGCATAGCTCAACTGCCTGCCGTAACCGAAATTGCGGCCATCGCGTCTACCTACCAATGCCATGTCAGTCACCTCATCATCCGATCTCCAACCCTCGCCCCACGTCATCCCGCCAAGAATGCTGAGTGTTATCAGGGATCAAGGCCCCTGCGACCTGTGGGGATGTCCTCTAACGCAGGACTGGCGGCTCCTTACAACCGGGAGCAAGGGCATCTCATGATCTGGCCTCCTGAGCACCGATACCGGTGGGCGGGCGGAGGCTGCATTGGCTAACGAGACCAGTGCCGCGAGATCCTGAGCCGGGTGAACGCAGCAATGCGATGACCGGGGCATGCCTGACTGTCAGTCAGGTGCAGTCCATTCCCTGGTCTGCGGCACCATCATCTACAGCGCTGTTGCTGGTGACATCGGCATTTGTCACGCCGATTGTCACGAGGGGGATTGCCGCAAAGCCATGTGCGATCAGGGCTGCAGCAGTGTTAGAAGCGCCCGTCTCTTTCCAGGAGAAAGAGACGGGCGCAGGTTGGCGCAAGATTCGGCCAAGCGGATAGGTTGCTGCAGGGCAGCGGAGTAGGAAGTGTCGTCTGGCGCACGTGGGCCATGATCTGAAGTAGGCATCCATCACCGGGGAGGTGACCGGGCGAGCTGCCGGACGCTAATCGCCATTTGGGGGGAGAACCACCGCGGGAGCGGCGTGACCTTCAAGGTTCGGGCCACCTGGGTTGCTGTCATCGACAGCACTTGCACGGCCAGTTCTACGCTTGTGGATAAACCCGGTCAAGGTTCGAAATTCAGCGCCACTTTGGACTTGAAGAACGGATATCCACCGGTGGAATTCCGTGGTAAATCCTGGACATCGTTTTGGCTTTTAGCTTTTCAAAGTGAGGTCCTTCCAAACAGGGCGGCTTTGCAGCCCTATTTGGAAGGACCCGTGCTTAAAAGCGGATAAGCGACGCTGCTTGCCCCGAATCTTGAACGTTCAGTTGTTGCTGCAATTCTTGCACCTGCACAGCGCTAGCGAATCGGCACCACGTTCTTGTCTCTGACTTGGCCGTATGCTGACGCAAGCAGGCTGCCGGTGGCGGCTTTCTGGATGTAATCACTCCACCAGGCCATCATCGGTCGCCTGCGTTCGATGTAGTCGGCTCGGTTGTAGGCGCTTCGCACCTCATCCTTGTCGACGTGCGCCAGTGCCACTTCGATGAGCTCCGGGTCCCACCCATGTTCATTCAAGATGGTGCTGGCCATCGAGCGCATGCCGTGGCTGACCAAGCGATCTTGGAAGCCCATGCGCTTCAACGCCATGTTGGCCGTTTGGCTATTGGCGTGGGTGCGCGGATTTCTGTCTGCCGGGAAGACGTATTCGCGATGGCCGCTGTGAGTCCTCAGTGATTCCAGTAGTGCGACAGCATGATCACTCAACGGGATGCTGTGAGGGCGGCGCTTTTTCATCCGCTCCGGTGGGATAGTCCAGACACGCCTTTCAAAGTCGATGTCTGCCCAGCGAGTGGTCGCCGCCTCGGCAGGTCGAGTCATGGTGTGCAACTGCCATTCGATCAGGCAGCGTGTTGTGCGTTTGATACTGGCGTTCGCGATCTCCAGCATGAGCTCGGGGAGTTCTTCGGGTGGCAGCGCAGCCATGTTCTCTTTCTTGGGCTTCTTGAATACTGCCCGAATGCCGGTGAGCGGGTTGGCGAAGATCAGGCCGGAGTTTACGCCGTAGGTCATGATCTCGTTTAGCCGCTGGCTAAGACGCTTGACCGTCTCCAGGCTGCCTTTCGCTTCGATTGGACGAAGCAGTCCGATCACCATCGGCGCGGTGATTTTGGTGAGTGGTGTCGTCTTCAAATCGGGGAACACGTGCAGCGTGAGCGACCGCCAGATGTCCTCGGCGTAGGCTGGGGTGACCGAGTCTTTCTTGAGCTCGAACCAAGCGGTGGCCACGTTCTCGAAGGTGTGTTCCGTTTCTGCGCGCTTGGCTTCATTCAGCGTGTTGCGCTGCACCTTCGGATCGATGCCCTGTGCGAGCAGCTCGCGTGCATCGACTGCCATCTTTCGTGCATTCGCCAGCGACAGTTCGGGATAGTCCCGAAGCCGATGTTAATGCGCTTCTTGGTCACCGGTTCGCGGTAGTTGAAATTCCACAGCAACGAGCCGTTGCTGCGTACGCGGAGCTGCAAACCGTCACCGTCAGTGAGGACATAATCCTTGGACGCGGGTTTGACTCCCTTGAGCTGTCGATCGGAGAGGCGGAGGTTTTGAGCAGGCATGAGATTGTCCTCAAGCACTGATTCGGTATTCCAAAGATTAGCACCGGACGGACTGGAATACCGGCTGGAATACCCGAATGGCTGGAACTCAAAAACTTTCAAAAGACCGAAAAAGCGCTGGAGGCCGCGTATTTACTGGATCGCAGGCACAAAAAAAGACGTCCTTGGACGTCTTTTTTTGATCATTTGGTGGAGCCGGGGGGATTTGAACCCCCGTCCGCCAGTACTCCGCTGTCGGTACTACATGCGTAGCCGTGTCTATTAAGTTAACCCTCAGCGACCCGACGGGCAGGGTGCTTTGGGCGAGTTGTGTAAGTTTTAGCCGATTCGTCCACAACGTACTGCACGGCGATTCTGTTCTATATGACAATCACTTTGGGTTTACAGACATCCCCTGATGATTGCTGGACCCGAAGGTACCAGGAGGGAAGGGCTAAGGCTGCTTACGCAGCGAGAGCGTATTCCCCGTAGGTTTCGTCATTGGCAACTATAGGAAGTTGCAACAGTGGATTTACGAGTTCTGTTACCAACTCGGCATGCACCTAAAGTTTCGCAACCGGCGTCGAATCCTAAACGGCCCCGAACCTGTTGTGCATAACCAACAGGTGGGCGGATTCTACGCTAAGCCTGAGCAGAAGGCCAACCCGAAGGTTGGCCTCGTGCATCAAGCCTACTGATCGCCCTTGGTGTTGTTCTGCAATTTCTGTATCGCCTGGGTGGTGATGGAGATGCAGTTCTTGGTGCCTTCCTCGGTGCCCTTGGCTTTTTCCGCGGTGGCTTGCTGCACGGAAGCGTCGACGTCGGCGCTCAGTTGCTCGCTCATCACTTCAGTGCTGACCTTGGCGTCTTTGATCTTTTGCAGGTTGATCTGGCACAGATCCTCTTGGGCCGCGGCGAACACCGGGGACGCCAGCATCGTCGCGGTAATGAACAGTCCAGCCAATGCAGAACGCTTCATAAAGGTATCTCCTTGAACGGTTGGTCTCGGTGCTGCCGATCAATCCAGGACAACCTGCCGAGGTCGGTGATAAGCCTCATTCACTGGGGCCTAAGCAATCGACTATAGCCGGCAGCAGGAATTCGCTTTTTTTTCGTCCAAGATGAAAAAAAGGAGCGTGATGCTCCTTTTTCGTTGCGACGGTCAGAGGGCCCTGGGCTGAGTGACGCGGTCCACCAGGTAGACCAGCCCGTGATAGTCGATACCGCCATGCTGGCTGAGGCCGATTTCACAGGTGCGGCTGGTGGAGATGCCTTCGCTGCAATACTGCACCGCGTCCTTGAGGCTGCGTAGCGAGTGGGCATTGAGTTCCGGGGTGGTGAAGCCCTTGTCGCCGGCGAACCCGCAGCAATGGATACCTTCCGGGATCACCACGTTGTTGCTGCAGCGCCGGGCCAGGTCGATCAGTGCCTGGCTTTCCCCCAGGTGCTGGGTGCTGCAGGTGACGTGGACGGCAATCGGCGCCTCCTGGGGGGTGAAGTCCAGGCGCTCCAGCAGGTGGGTGCGAATGAAGCGCACCGGGTCGTAGAGGTCCAGGCGCACACCCCCCAGGTCTTGCACCAGACGCAAGGTGCAGGGGCTGGTGTCGCAGTAGATCGGGTCGAGACCGCCACGGCTGGCATGCAGCAGGGCGCCGATCAGTTCCTGGCGCTTATGCTCGGCCTGTTCGGCGTAACCTTTGGACGCGAACGGCTGGCCGCAGCACAGGCTCTCCACATTGTCTGGAATTACCACCTGGTAACCGGCCTTTTCCAGCAGGCCGCGGGTCTTGTCGTAGAGCGACATCTGTTCCTTGTCCGCCGCTGCCGGGCCCATGACGCGGGACACGCAAGCCGCTAGGTAGACCACCCTTGGACGTTGATCGCTGAGTGCCGGACTGAAGCGAATGGCTTTCTCCGGTTGCGGCATGGCTGGGGTCCATTGCGGGACTTGGCCCTTGGATATTTTTGTCATGGCCGCGGAAATCCTGGCCAGGCGTGGTGCCCCCAAAAGCATCCGCGCACCGTTGGCCACGTGCAGGGTCAGGCGTGCGCCCTGCAAGGTGGCGGCGAAGTGATTGCCCAGCCAATCGGCCGTCTTGCCGTGGTTGGCGCTCTGGCTGCGCAGTTTCTTCACCAGCTCGCCGGTGTTGATCCCCACCGGGCAGCGTTGTGCGCACAGGCCTGTGGCGGCGCAAGTGTCGACGCCCTGGTACTGATAGGCCGCCTCCAGTTCCGTGGTGTCGACGCCGGCGCGTTTCTTCGCCTGGATATCGCGCCAGATAACGATGCGTTGGCGCGGGCTCAACGTCAGCCCCTTGGACGGGCACACCGGTTCGCAGAAACCGCATTCGATGCACTTATCCACAATCTCGTCGGCGGCCGGCAGCGGCTTGAGGTGCTTGAGGTGGATCTGCGGATCTTCGCTGAGCACCACGTCCGGGTTGAGGATGCCGTTGGGGTCCAGCAGGCGCTTGAGCTGCCACATCAGCTGGTAGGCATCGCTGCCCCATTCCAGTTCGACGAAGGGCGCCATGTTGCGTCCGGTGCCGTGTTCGGCCTTCAGCGAGCCGCCGAACTCCACCGCCACCAATTGTGCCACGTCGTCCATAAAGGCCTGGTAGCGCGCCACTTCTTCGGCACTGTTGAAGCCCTGGGTGAAGACGAAGTGCAGGTTGCCTTCCAGGGCGTGGCCAAAGAGGATCGCCTCGTCGTAGTGGTGCTTGTCGAACAGCTCGATCAGGCGGTTGACGCCGATGGCCAGTTGCTCAACGGGGAAGGTCACGTCCTCGATGATTACCGTGGTCCCGGTTTTACGCACCGCGCCAACGGCGGGGAAGGTGTCTTTGCGGATGGCCCAGAGCTTGGCGTTTTCCTGCGGGTCTTCGGTGAAGTCGACCTGTTTCTCCACCGGGAAGGCGGCCAGGGAATTCATGATCTGCGCCAGTTGTTCCTGCAACAGCGATGAGGACGCCGCGCGGGATTCGATCAGCAGTGCGCAGGCATTGGCCGAGAGTTGCTGGACGAACGCCGGCATCCCCGGTTTGTCCTGCACCGAGCGCAGACTGCGACGGTCCAGCAGCTCCACCGCCGACACCGGCTGGCTCTTGAGCACGGTGACGGCGGTGCAGCAGGTTTCCACATCCGGGAACACGATCAGGGCCGAGGCTTTGTTCGGATGGTCGATCACCGTGTCGTAGGTCACCGCGCTGATAAAGCCCAGGGTGCCTTCCGAGCCCACCAGCAGGTGGCTGAGGATGTCCAGTGGCGCATCGAAATCCACCAGGGCATTGAGGGACAGGCCCGTGGTGTTTTTCAGTCGGTATTTATGGCGGATCTTGGCGGCCAGTTCGCTGTTGGCCCGAGTGCTGCGGCCCAGTTCGGCCAAGCGTTCCAGCAGGGGGCCATGGCTGTTGCGGAAGGCCGCGACGCTGTCGGCGTCCTCGGTGTCCAGGCGTGTGCCGTCGGCCAGTACCAGGCGGATGCCGGCCAGGGTGTGATAGGTGTTTTGCGCGGTGCCGCAGCACATGCCGCTGGCGTTGTTGGCGACGATGCCGCCGATCTTGCAGGCGTTGATCGACGCCGGGTCAGGGCCGATCTTGCGCCCGAACGGCGCCAGCCAGGCGTTGGCCTGAGCGCCGATGACCCCGGGCTGCAGGCGGATCTGCTGGCCTTGAGCGCGGATTTCCCGGCCATTCCAGTTATCTCCAAGGACGATCAGCACCGAATCGCTGATCGCCTGGCCCGAGAGGCTGGTACCGGCGGCGCGAAAGGTCACGGGCACCCGGTCGCGCTGGGCCAGTTGCAGCAAGGCCACCACTTCATCTTCGGATTCGACACGGATCACCAACTTGGGGATCAAGCGATAGAAGCTCGCGTCGGTACCAAAGGCCAGGGTCGATAGCGGGTCGTCGAAACGCCGCTCGGCGGGGATCAGTTGTTGGGCGTCATGCAAAAAGGCGGCTGGCAGGCTCATTGGTCCTCCAGGATCAGTACCACCAAGTCTTTCGGGCCATGGGCGCCGTAGGCCAGGACTTGTTCGATGTCCGCGGTCTTCGATGGACCGGACACCAGCAGCGCGTTGGTCGGCATGCCCTGGGCCCATTGGTACTCCTGTTGCACCTGGTAAAAGTTGTCGCGGATCTCGCTGGCCTTGAGCAGGGCGAAGTGCACCGGCGGTACCAGGCTCATCAACCGCGGTTCTTCGCGGGTCGGCCAAAGAATCAGGCTGCCGGTGGCGGCGATGGCGCCGAGGGTGGTGGTGAGGCTGGCCGGGGTGTCGTTGAACAGCTCGGCTTTCCAGGCTTCCACTGGGCGGTCGTAGGCCTTGAGCGGCGGCAACTCAGGGTGCTGGGCCCAGTGCTGAGTCACTCGCTGGCCATGGGGTGTGCTTGGGGCGATCAGCAGGCTGGGCAGTTGGCGCTCGTTCAGCAGTTGCGCCAGTAGCGTCGGCCAGTGGTCGCCTGTGGTCAGGTGGATTTCGGTGTGCACCGCTTCCATCAGCTTGCGCAGTTGCGGGATGCGTTGTTCAGCCGTGTAGGTGTAAGGCTCGGTGACCAGAGCCTCGTCGAAGTTATCCACAATCGGCGTGGCGCCGGTCAGGCTGGTGCGCAGCTTGGCGAGGATATTCTGCTTGGCGCTCATCAACGGTCTCCCTGTTTGGCCAGGTGCTCGCGTGCCAGGTCGTGCAGCGAACGGGCGGCCGGTTTCGGCGCGCTGTGGTTTTGCGTCCAGGGCCCGACGTTGCTGGGCGTCAAGGCGCGCAGGCGTGTCGCCGCCAGGACGAACAACCGATAGAGCCGAGGCGAGCTGTTGAGGCGGGCCCAGGCGTTCCAGATAAAACGTTCCTTGCGCGAGTACTTGCTGCCCTGGCCGCGCATCACTTGATGGGGGCTGTCGGGGGCCTTGACGTTTTCTTCCCGCAGTCGGCGCAGCAGGGCCGGGATCGGAATCTTCACCGGGCAGACTTCGCCACAGGCGCCGCACAGCGACGAGGCGCTGGGGTGATCCGGAACCTTGGCCAGGCCGACCATGTGCGGGGTGATGATCTTGCCGATCGGCCCCGGATAGACCTCGCCATAGGCGTGGCCGCCGATGCGCGTGTACACCGGGCAATGGTTCATGCAGGCGCCGCAGCGGATGCAGTTCAGGGTCTGGCGCAGTTCGCTGTCGGCAAATGCCTGGCTGCGGCCGTTGTCCAGCAGCACCAGGTGCACTTCCTCGGGGCCGTCGAGCTCATGGGGCTTGCGCGGGCCGGAGATCATGTTGACGTAGGTGGTGATCGGCTGGCCGAGGGCGGAGCGGGTCAGCAGCGAGAGCAGGGGAACCACGTCACGCAGGTTCTCGACGACTTTCTCGATCCCGGTGACGGCGATGTGCACCGGCGGCACGGTGGTGGACATGCGCCCGTTGCCTTCGTTTTCCACCAGCAGCAGGGTGCCGGTTTCGGCCACGGCAAAGTTGACGCCGGAGACGCCGATATCGGCTTCGAAGAATTTCTGCCGCAGGACCTTGCGACCGATCTGGATAAGTTGGTCAACGTCCTTGGTGTACTCCACGCCGAGTTTGTCGTGGAACAAGGACGCGACCTGACCGGCATTCTTGTGGATCGCCGGCATAATGATGTGTGAAGGCTTCTCGTGGTCGAGCTGGACGATAAATTCGCCCATGTCCGACTCAAGGCATTCAATGCCTTGTTCAGCGAGGACATGGTTCATTTCCATCTCTTCGCTGACCATCGATTTGCCCTTGATCACTTGCCGCGCCTCGTGAGCGCGGATGATCGAGAGGACGATGCCATTGGCCTCGTCCACCGTTTCCGCCCAGTGCACTGTCACACCGTTGCGGGTCAGGTTCTGTTCAAGCTGCTCGAGCAAGTCGGGCAGCTTGGATAATGCACGCGCGCGAATGGCATTGCCCAGCGCTCGCAGATGTTCCCGTTCGTGGGCATCGCTGAACGAGGCCGCACGCTTGGCCATGAGTGAATCCATGGCGCTGCGAAAGTTGTTTCGCAGTTGTTTGTCACCCAGGGCCTCGTGAGCCCGGGTGCGAAAATCGTCCGACACGGCAACGGTCGGGATCAGTTCCGGGGCGCTCATTGGGCACCTCCGGTACGCTGCCAGAGGAAGCTCGCCAGGTGTTGGCCGCGCAATGCCTCTTGTTGTTTCTCCAGGGCGCCGTTGATATTCATCAAGCAGCCGCAATCGGCGCTCAGCACCTGATGCGCGCCGGATTCCTTCAGCGCACGGGTCTTGTCAGCCACCATCGCGCCAGAGATGTCTGGCATTCGGACGCTGAAAGTGCCGCCAAAGCCACAGCATTCGCTTTCGTGGCTGTGCTCCACTCGCTCCACGTTGCTCAACTGTGACAGCAACTCACGGCCATGCAGGTGGGTGTTCATTTCCCGGCGTGCCGAGCACGACGTGTGCAAGGCCACCTTGACGGGCGCACCGCTGTCCTTGAGCTGCACCTTGCAGACAAACAGCAGGAACTCCGCCAATTCATAGGTCCGTGCCGCGAGGGCCTGAACCTGTATCAGCATTTGCGGCTCATCCTTGAACAGGTCGGCGTAATGTTCGCGCAACATGCCTGCGCAGGAGCCCGAAGGCACCACCACCGGATAGTCCTCGGCGAACAGGGCCAACTGCGAGCGAGCCACGGTGCGCGCCTGCTCGGTGTAACCCGAGGTGTAGGCCGGTTGTCCGCAGCAGCTTTGCCCTTGCGGGTACTCGACGCGAATGCCTTCGCGCTCCAGCAGGTGAATCGCATCCATCCCGGCCTCGGGATAGAACAGGTCGACCACGCACGTGCCGAACAGATAGACCCGTTGCGGTTTTTCGCTGGGGTAGTGGCGCGGTTCGGCCAGCGGCGGTGCGACACGGGTTGCGTTAGGCACGGCGTTGTAAAAAAGCTCGCTCATCAGGCGTGTCTCCGGGTGGTCCCGGTTATCCGTCCGTTGAGGCTGCTGGAGAGTAAAGCGTCAAGCTTTCAGCAGCCTTGCAGACCGGGTTGTGAATTACAGACGCCGGAAGCGTGGTCCGGCGTCGGTTTTTTCCGTGTGCCAGGCGGCTGTCAGTGGACCAGCATGCCCGTGAACCAGTAAGCCTGGGCCAGGGTAATCAGGCCGACAATAGTGGCAAAGAACAGACTGTGCTTGAGGGTGAAGCGGAACAAGTCGGATTCCTTGCCCACCAGGCCGGTGGCGGCGCAGGCCACGGCGATCGATTGCGGCGAGATCATCTTGCCGGTTACGCCGCCGCTGGTGTTGGCTGCCACCAGCAGGGTGTCATTGACGCCGATCTGGTGCGCGGTGGTGGCTTGCAACGAACTGAACAGGGCGTTGGACGAGGTATCGGACCCGGTGAGGAACACCCCCAGCCAGCCGAGAAACGGCGAGAAGAACGGGAACGCCGCGCCGGTACCGGCCAGCACCAGAGCCATGGTCGAGGACATGCCGGAGTAGTTGGTGACGAAGGCGAAGGCCAGCACCATGCCGATGGAGAGGATCGGCCAGCGGAGTTCGTAGAGGGTCTCTTTCAAAGTGGTCAGACCAGTTTTAAAATTGATCTTCAGCACCAGCATCGAGATCAGTGCGGAGAAGAAAATCGCCGTGCCGGTCGCGGAGATCGGGTCCAGTTTGAACACTGCCGGAATGGCGGTGGGGTTGGTCACGATCGGCGCGACCTTGACCACCATCTGGTCCAGGTGCGGGATGGCAAAGTTGAACACCCAGCTGTACATGGAGCCGCCCGCGGCGAACATCGCCTTGAAGGGTTTCAGGGTCCAGATGGTCACCAGCACGGTGAGGATCAGGAACGGGGACCAGGCTTTGAAAATCTGCCCCAGGCTGTAGGGCGAGGCCACGGTGCTGCGTGGCTGACCGAAGCCGCCGACGCTGGCGGTGATGGCCGTGCCCGAGGTGGCACCGGCGATTTGCGCGCCTGCGGTGCGCTTGGGCTGCCAGACCTTGAGGAACAAGGTCAGGGAAATCAGGCTGGCCAGGGCCGAGGTGATGTCCGGCAGTTCAGGGCCGATGAAGTTCGAGGTGAAGTACTGGGTGATGGCAAAGCTCAGCCCGGCCACCAGGGCGGCAGGCCAGGTCTCTTTGACGCCGCGCAGGCCATCCATCATGAACACCAGCCAGAACGGCACGAACAGCGACAGCAGCGGCAGTTGGCGGCCGGTCATGGCGCCGATCTTGAAGGCGTCGATGCCGGTCACTTGGCCCGCCACGATGATCGGAATCCCCAAGGCGCCGAACGCCACCGGCGCGGTATTGGCGATCAGGCACAGGCCGGCGGCATACAGCGGGTTGAAGCCCAGGCCCACCAACAGCGCGGCGGTGATTGCCACTGGAGCGCCGAAACCGGCTGCCCCTTCGAGGAAGGCGCCGAAGCAGAAGCCGATCAGCAGCACTTGCAGGCGCTGGTCGTCGGTGATTGACAGCACCGAGCTGCGAATGACCTCGAACTGGCCGCTCTTCACGGTCAGTTTGTAGAGGAATACCGCGGCGACAATGATCCAGGCGATGGGCCACAGGCCGTAGGCGAAACCATAGCCGGCGGCGGCGAGCGCCATGTCGACCGGCATCTGGAAAGCGAAGATCGCCACCAGGATCGACAGTGCCAGGGTGATGCTGCCGGCGACGTGCCCCTTGAGGCGGAAGACGGCCAAGGCCAGGAAGAAGAAAACGATCGGGATAACAGCCGCGAGAGCGGACAGGCCAAGGCTGCCGAGCGGGCTGTAGAGCTGTTGCCAGGTTTGCATAGTGGGGTGGCCCCTAATTGTTGTTGGTCAGGCACTGATAAGCGGTCTTGGTTAATTGGTAAGACCAATTTACAATCGCTGTTGGCTAGGGTAAAAGCCTTGTGCGTGGTGTGTCAATTTGCCGCCCTAAAACTTTTGTCGAATGCCTGCGGGTCAGTGGCCACTGATCGGCTGAATTGAGTCGCGTCTGCCAGGTGTTGGCGCGGCGCCAATAGGCCAGAATAGAGAGCCCGGCGAGGTGTCGGGATGGTGGAGAGTGAGTTATGGGGTTTGATCAGATTCGTCAGCGCCGTTTGTCTGACGACATTGTCGAGCGGCTCGAGGGCATGATCCTCGAGGGCACCTTGAAGGCGGGTGAGCGGTTACCGGCCGAGCGTGCCTTGGCCGAGCAGTTCGGCGTATCCCGCCCCTCATTGCGCGAGGCGATCCAGAAGCTGACCGCCAAGGGGCTGTTGATCAGTCGCCAGGGCGGCGGTAACTACGTGGTCGAATCATTGGGTTCGACCTTCAGCGATCCTCTGTTGCAGCTTTTGGAAAGCAACCCGGAAGCTCAGCGCGACTTGTTGGAGTTTCGCCATACCCTGGAAGCCTCTTGTGCTTATTACGCGGCCCAGCGGGCGACGGAGGTGGACCGCGAGCGGCTCACCGCGGCATTTGAGGAACTACAGGACTGTTACACCCGCGTCGATGACATCAGCCGGGCGGAAGAGGGGGCGGCGGATGCCAAGTTTCACCTGGCCATTGCCGAAGCCAGCCATAACGCGGTGTTGCTGCACACCATTCGTGGGTTGTTCGATCTGCTCAAGCGCAATGTGGTGACCAATATTGGCGGCATGTACAAACAGCGCACCGAAACCCGCGACATGCTGATCAGTCAGCACCGGGACCTGTACCTGGCGATTATCGAGGGGCGGGCCGAGCAGGCGAGGGAAATCTCCAGCCGACACATTCTGTATGTGCAAGAGGTGCTTGAGGAGGTGCGTCAGGAAGTGCAGCGCATGGCCCGGGCCGAACGGCGTAAAGGCATTTAACGCAAATCGCCGACAAGCCGGCTCCTACGGGTTAGGAGCCGGCTTGTCGGCGATAGAGACTTTAAGGCAGGAAGATCAGTCTTCCTTACCCTTGGTCCGCACGGCGCGTTGCAACTCACGGTCGGAATCGCGTTCGCGCTCAGTGTGGCGCTTGTCGTATTCCTTCTTGCCTTTGCCGAGTGCGATTTCGCACTTGATCAGGTGCTTGCTCCAATAGAGCGAAGTGCACACGCAGGCGTAACCTTTTTGCTGCACGGCGGCATACAGCTTCTCAAGCTCGCGCTTGTTCAGCAGTAGTTTGCGCGAGCGCACCGGGTCGGCAATGACGTGGGTGCTAGCGGTGGTCAGTGGCGTGAAATGGCTACCGAGCAGCCAGGCCTCGCCATCTTTGAGCAGCACATAACTGTCCACCAGTTGCGCCTTGCCCGCCCGCAGGCTCTTTACTTCCCAGCCGGCCAGGACCATGCCAGCCTCGAACCGTTGTTCGATGAAGTAATCGTGTCGCGCCTTTTTATTTTGCGCGATGGTCCCTGTTGGGTGTTTCTTCTGTTTAGCCATAGGGGCGGCATTATAGGGAGTTGCGCGCGCGTCGGCTACGGTGATGCAGCGTGCTTGAGCAGGTTGATTGAATCCCGGACAATGCGCCCTGTTTTTTCGCTTGAGCGCGCCGCCAAAGTCCCAAGGGCAGGCTGCCAATGGATGGCGTTTGTACACCGTTCTGGCGAGTGATCACCGGCTGATCAGTGCGCCGGATGGCTATAGCGCTCAATGGTTTTTGCCGGCAGGCCGGGTTTTTTCCTGAACGAAGGCGGCGTTTTGCCTCTCTACCGGTGAGGCTCGGTCGTTGGTCTACCTGGTTTGGCGGCCACTGTTTTCACTTCGCGGGTCATGTTGCCTTTTGGCGGTTTGTGCTTCGTGGTATTCGCAGCCTGGGTGATGGGGCGCGGCGGTTCGTGATGAACGAGTCGTTTGTCGTCCTGGGTTAACGCTCCCCTGGCCTTGTTTTTGATGCGCTGTATGGCGCCCATCGGCATTCTTTTAGTGTTTGCCGCCCAGCTGTGGAAATGAAGCTGACATGACGACTCATATTCAACGCTCGGCCCTTCTGCCGTATCCGGCGCAAGCCCTGTATGACCTGGTCAATGATGTGGCTCGGTATCCTGAGTTTTTGCCTTGGTGTTCTGCCGCTGAAGTTCTGGAAAGCAGTGAGGAGCACATGCGCGCCAGTGTGGCGGTGGCCAAGGGCGGGCTTAGCCAGCACTTTGTCACGCGCAATACCCTGGTGCCCGGGCATTCGATCGAAATGAACCTGGAAGAAGGGCCGTTCAATCAATTGCACGGTGTCTGGGTGTTCAAGCCCCTGGGAGAGAAGGCTTGCAAGATCAGCCTGGACCTTTCCTTTGACTACGCCGGTCCGCTGGTGCGTGCGACGTTGGGGCCGCTGTTCAATCAGGCCGCCAACACCTTGGTTGACGCGTTCTGCCAGCGGGCCAAGCAACTGCATGGTTGAGTCATTGATCGAGATCGAAGTGGTGTATGCCGCGGTCGATCGACAGTGCTTGCTCAAGCTTTCTGTGCCCGTGGGGTCGACGGCACGTTCAGTCGTACTCAGCTCTGGGCTTGGGTTGCAGTTCCCCGAGTTGGATCTGGCGACTTGCCCGCTGGGGATTTTCGCCAAGGCCATCGCCGCTCCGGAGGCCCATGTGTTGCAGGCGGGGGACCGACTTGAGATTTATCGTCCGTTGCTGGCTGATCCGAAAGAGGTTCGGCGCTTGCGTGCGGCGAAAGCTGCGTTGGCCAGGGCTCAGGATAAATAGCCTGGTTGGAATGGCAGGCAATAAAAAACCCGGCATGCCGGGTT
>NZ_JALQCX010000048.1:0-14906 GCF_023241665.1 Pseudomonas morbosilactucae
ATCGACGGTCAGCGCCTGGCTGCGTTGCGCCAGCGCCAGGGACTCTTGGGCCACGGCCAGGCGCTGCCCGTCACTGCACGCCTGCAACCAGGCGCGAGTGGTCTGCGCAGCCACCAGCACGCGCACACCGTCCTCGGCGCCCGGGCCGACTCGGCGTCGGCGGTCGAGGCAGCGACCAACCCTTGCAGGCGCCCGAACAGGTCCACCTCCCACTGCACCTCCAGGCCGAGGCCGTAGCGGGTGCCGGTGCGGATGTGCTGGCTCTGGTCCTGCGCCGCTTCCCACTGATCATCCTCGGTGCGGCCATAACCGGCGTTGGCCCGCAATGCCGTGCTCGGTTGCCGCTGGGTGTCTGTCTCGCGCAGGGCCGCCCGGGCTTCCAACAGGTTGGCCGCGGCACCCGCAGGTCACGGTTGTGGGTCAAGGCTTCTTGCACCGCGGCGTTCAATGCCGGGTCGCGGTACAAGGTCCACCACGGGCCTGCCCAACCGGGGCTCTGACTCACGGGCATAACGGACGGCAAGGCCAGGCTGCTGCTCGGCGGCCGGCCAGGCCCCCAGGCACAACCGGCCAGCAAGGTGAACAAGGCCAGGACGGGCCCACGGTGAATTGGCATGACAGCGACTCTCCTTTTCGACGCGCCCACTCTAGGCAGCGCCCTAACCGACCGTCTCCCGTGAACTCCCTATTGATTAGCGCGAAATGGACATTTTAAGCGCCCCCCCAACCTGCGCACCGAATCCCCCCACTGCATTGCCCCTTGGGTCGCCCCCTTACGCCATCCAACCTGAGAATCCGTCTCAAGCCTGTCGCAGTTTGCGACCTGTGCGCTCACGCCCGTCTCGCTGCCGGGCCAGCCACACCGTGCAAACCGGCACTCTGGGGCGTACGTCGAGGATTGGCACAGCCATTGCGAAAGCCCAGGCCTCACGCACAACAAGAGGTCCAGTCATGGCCATCGCATCCCTGCTTCCCGCCACCACGGCATTTATCCAACGCGCCCCGCGCATGCTGATCGGCGCCGAATGGGTCGAGGCCGCCGACGGCCAGACCATGCCCCTGCGCAACCCCGCCACCGGCGAACAGCTGTGCCTGGTGCCCCGGGCCACGGTGGATGATGTCGACCGCGCGGTACTGGCGGCGCGCCGGGCCTTCGACGATTCCGCCTGGAGCCGCACCCGGCCCCGGGAACGGCAGAACCTGCTGTGGAAACTCGCCGACCTAATGCAGCGCGACGCCGAGCTGCTGGCTCAGTTGGAATGCCTGAACAACGGCAAGAGCGCCGCCGTGGCTCAGGTCATGGATGTGCAGTTGTCCATCGACTTCCTGCGCTACATGGCCGGCTGGGCGACCAAGATCGAAGGGGCCAGCGTCGACGTGTCCCTGCCGCTGATGCCCAACGACCAGTTCCACAGCTTTATCCGCCGCGAGGCGGTGGGCGTGGTGGGCGCCATCGTCGCCTGGAACTTCCCCCTGCTGCTGGCCTGCTGGAAGCTCGGCCCGGCCCTGGCCACCGGCTGCACGGTGGTGCTCAAGCCCGCCGACGAGACCCCGCTGAGTGCGTTGAAACTGGCCGAACTGGTGCAGGAAGCCGGCTACCCCGAAGGCGTATTCAACGTGGTGACCGGCACCGGTATCACCGCCGGTAGCGCCCTGACCCATAACCCCCTGGTGGACAAGCTGACCTTCACCGGCTCCACGGCGGTGGGCAAGGAAATCGGCAAGATCGCCATGGACTCCATGACCCGGGTAACCCTGGAACTGGGGGGCAAATCACCGACCATCGTCATGACCGACGCCGACCTCGACAGCGCTGCGGCGGGGGCCGCCAGTGCGATTTTCTTCAACCAGGGTCAAGTGTGCTGCGCCGGCTCGCGCCTGTACGTGCAGCGCAAACATTTCGACCGGGTAGTGGGCGACATCGCCGACATCGCCAATGCCATGAAACTCGGCAACGGCCTGGACAGCAGCGTGGACATGGGCCCGCTGATTTCCGCGCGGCAGCAGGAACGGGTCTACCGCTACATTGAAATGGGCCGCGAAAGCGGCGCCACCCTGGCCTGCGGCGGCGAGCAATTCGGCCCGGGCTACTTCGTCAAACCCACGGTGATTGTCGACGTCGACCAGAAGCACTCCCTGGTCCAGGAAGAAATCTTCGGCCCGGTGCTGGTGGCAATCCCCTTTGACGACGAAGCCGACGCCCTGCGCATGGCCAACGACAGCCCCTACGGTTTGGGAGCGAGCATCTGGTCCAATGACCTGGCCGCCGTGCACCGGATGATTCCGAAGATCAAATCCGGTTCGGTATGGGTCAACTGCCACAGCGCCCTGGACCCGGCCCTGCCCTTTGGCGGCTACAAGATGTCGGGCGTCGGCCGGGAAATGGGCTACGCGGCGATCGAGCATTACACCGAGCTGAAATCGGTGCTGATCAAACTCTGACCCCCTGCAACTCGCTACAGCGACCATCCGCCCTGCCAAGTGCGCCGCCCCGTGATCCGGCGCACCTGGCTCCGCGCGCGCCCTCCGGCAATTGCCCCGCTCACGGCGAAAACCGCTGCTACGCTGAGCGCGAGCCGTTTCGCCACCTGGCATCAGGACCGGGCTCATCAACCCACAAGGCCTCAAACCACCGAAAACCTGAGGAAAGCATCATGGGATCAAAAGGAAATGATCACGATTACGTCCAGTGCGGTTGCCACAACCCCGTCTGGGACGCCTTGAAGGACAGCCTCAACCCCGCCAGCCACACTCCCCACCCGACACGCAGCGCGCAGGACCTGGGACAGGAGCCGAGCGGCGAGTCCATCGTGTTTTACGCCGGTACCATCTACCCCCTGCGCGACGGCAACATGGATGAACGGGTCGAAGCCCTGGGCATCCATGCCGGCGACGTAGTCGCCTCAGGCACCCTGGCCAGCGTCGAAGCGCGCATGCAAGCCCTGGGCATTGACTACGACAAGCAGCCGTTGAACGGCAAAACCCTGTTACCCGGCCTGATCGAACCCCACGCCCACATCGTGCAAAGCTGCGCCATGGACGGCTGGCTGAACCTGGGCGCGATTGATACCGACAACCCGGACGAGCACAAGAACCAACGGCTGCGCCCCACTTACAACTGGGACTGGCTGACCCACACCATCCAGAGCAACCTGCCCCAGGACAGCTCGAGCTGGATCCTTGGGCACATGGTCGACCCGGCGCTGATGCCCTTTGAGGTAGTCCCCGGAGGCCTGAACAAACTGATTACCCTGCACTGCGGCCCCGGCGACGACATCGGCAACCTGGACACCATCGACAAGCAGCACCCGATGCTGCTGATCAGCGCGTCCATGCACACCGCCTACCTGAACACCGCGGCAAGCGATGCGGTATTTGAAAAAACCGGCATCCGCGCCAAGGACGGCGTCCTGCAGGAGGGGGACGTCGCCGTCGCGATCAAATCCATTCCCCTCAAGCAGCAACTGGAAATGCTGAACATCTTCAAGCGCATCGACCACTACTTCGACACGGCGGCCCGACGCGGCATTACGTTGCTGTATGACGCGATGATGGAGCCCGTGGCGAAGCTGGTATTGGACATCTACTTCCTGACCCACCCGAGAAGGCTGCGCATCGGTTACGCCGCCGCTTGCACAGGCACGGCCGAAAGCATTCAACAGCTGCCGCCCTACCGCCCCGCCAGTCGGGAAGAAGCCAAACAGATCTATCAAGGCTCGGTCAAGCTGGTGTCGGACGGCTCCAACCAAGGCCTGACGGGCTACCAGTCCACGGACTACTGCTGCCAGACCAAGCGCCCGGTGGGCAACTTCAATTTCTGCGACGAGGACACTACCCCGCTGAAAACACCCAAGGCTTACCAGAACGTGGTGCGCAGTGCCCTCGACACCGGCTGGCCATTGATGATCCACGCCAACGGCGACCGGGCCATCGAGTTCACCCTGCAAGCCTATGAAGAAGCCTTGCAGGGCCAGAGCGGCCTGGAAAAACGCCATCGCATCGAACACTGCTCGCTGCTGACCCCGTCAACCCTCGCCACCATGCAGCGCCTGGGCGTTTCGCCGAGCTTCCTGATTGGTCATGTCGGGTACTGGGGCTACGCCTTCAAGCAGGCGATTTTCGAAAAGCGCGCCGAAACGATGCTCGACCTGTGCCAGTCGGCCCTGGAACAACAGCTGAAGATCACCCTGCACAGCGACTGTACGGTGACGCCACTGGGGCCGCTGCGCTCGATGGAACAGGCGGTGACCCGCAAGATGGAAGGCATCCGCGATGCCAGCCAGCAGTTTGTCCAGGACCCTCGGCTGCAACCGATCCTCAACGAAGGCGAGTGCCTGACCCGCAAACAGGCCTTGAAGGCCATCACCTACGACGCGGCCTGGCAGTGCCATGCCGAGCGTTGGACCGGGTCGTTGCAGGATCAGAACTTCGCTGACTTTGTGATCCTCGAGCAGGACCCGCTGGACGAAAAAGTCCCGGCCACTGCCATCAGGGACATCAAGGTCTGCGAAACCTGGAAAGGCGGCCACCGGGTATACCTCAATACCAGTGACTGACCGCTGGCCGTTGCAAGTCGGGGGGATAGTTGAACCTCGGCTTGTCGGCGGGGCGGCCTTGGGCGTGGCGTTGGCCTTGGGGGCGCTATCGCTGGCAAGCCAGCTCCTACCCAGGGGGGCGGTAGCCTTGGCCTAGCAGCCAGCCGCGTACAGCGCGGTCTTGTTCCGGATTCAGGCCAGCCAGGGCTTGGGCGGGTGATTGTTGCTGCAGCCGACGCAACAGGGGCGCCAGCTCAACGCCCTGCACGTGCCAGACACCCAAGGGTTGGTCCGGGGTGATCACCACCTCGGCTTCGTCCACCAGGCCATCACGCAACACCGGGGCACGCTCGATGCGCAAGGACGCGAAATCCACCGCAGCATGCGCCATCTCCTGGTCCGGCCATTGTCGCCGAGCCTGCCAAAACGGCTGCTCTGCCCACCGTTGCTCGTCGGCGTAAAAATCTCGGCCGATGCGGGCAAAACGCAAAAACAGCTGCCGCACCCGGGCCTCATAAAAACGGCGCGCCAGGGCCGCCCGTTCCGGCCTTTGCAGCAAGGTGTTGATCACCGCCGGCGCTTGCAGGGCCGAAGACAGGGACTGGAACATGCCATTGCCCGACAACGGGTCCACCGCCATCGCCGCATCGCCGACTCGCAACCAGTGATCGCCGCACACCTGAGGACTGAGAATCGCTGTGCTGCTGCGGGCATGCAGGTGCAACTCGTGCTCGTCGCCGCCGGCAAAAAAATCCTGGGCCATGGCGCAGTCACGACGGCGCTGGCGACAGTACTCAAGCAACTGCGCCTTGCCCGGGAGTGTGGCGCTGGCCACGTCCACCGTGAGCTGCCAATAACACTGACCGTCCTGCCGCCGCGCCATCCAGGCCCAACCGTCGCGCAGGCTGTGCACCGCACTCGCCGCACTGCCAGTGGGGCCCTGCCAACGATTGAGCAGGCTGACGGTTTCCGGCCCACGCAGGCCCTCCCCGGCACTCCTGCCCAAGGCCGGGGCCTGGCGCCCACGGGCGTCCACCAGAAATGCGCCCCGCACCTCGTCCTGGCCTTCTACCCGCACCCGATGCCCTCCTCCGCTGGCGTCCACGGCCACTACCCGGCCAGCGATCAGCCGCACCCCGGCCAGGACCAGGGCCTCGCGCAGGGCTCGGTCGAAGGTCGGGCGGTCCAGCAGGTATTCGATGTTCTGCGCATGGGTCTCGCCGTTCCACGCCACCTGCCGCTGCGAGGCCTGCAAAGCATCGCCCAAGGCCTGCTCCAAGCCCGCACCGCGCAAAGCTTCGAGGACCCGCACGGAGACGCCCTCCAAAGCCGGAAAGCGCCGCCAGTCACTGATCAGGGTCACCGGGTAATCGAGGCGGCGCAGGCCCAGGGCCACAGCGGCGCCGGCCGGGCCCGCCCCTAGAATGATTACGGTCTGCATGCGGGCTGTCGCCGTTCAGGACCTTGGTAAGCCGCGTTGTCCCGCAGCCACTGGCTGACTTGCAAGTTGCCGGCGCCGGGGTGAGCGTCCAGGTAGGCGGCGATATGCCCGCTCAACGCCGCGCACCCCAGGCTGGCCCCGGACTGGCCGGGCTGGTTGCCGCGCACACAGGCGGCGAAATCCGCCTGGGAAGTGCCCAGCCAGGACCACTGATCGACACTGCAGCGAGCGTCCCCGGTCACCCGCAGCACGCCCGGGTAAAGGGCCGGGTACACACCCTCGCCTTGGGCCGGGCTCGATGCGCACAGCAGCACCCCACGGGCCACCGCTGCGGCGCAAGCTTCGCGCAACAAGCTGCGGTCCTGGCGCAGGCCGAGGCTGAGGTTGATCAGGCGCACGTCCTGCTCCAGCAACCAGTAGATGGCGGCGGCGATTTGCAGGGCACTGGTGACCCCGCGCTGGTCGAACACCTGGGCCATGTAGATCGAGGCTCGGGGCGCGCGGCGGTCGATAGCCTCGATAATGGCCGTGCCGTGTCCCAAGGGGTCGAACTGCAACTCGGCCTCGCCCAATCCCTCGACTTCCAGGTAAAAACGTCGGCCGCCGCGCACCCGCCCCTGCTGCGCCGGCGAGTGCCCGCTGTCGACAACCCCGACCCGCAACTCAGGCGTCATGGGGCACCGGGAATGAACGCAACACGCCGTCCACCAGTTCGAAGCGCAGGTCGGCGTCGGCCAGTGTGGAGGGGCGATGGCTGATCAAGATGCGGGTGCGCCCGGCAAACAGCCGGTCGATGGCCTCGATCACTTCGCGCTCGGTGCTTTCATCCACCGCGGACGTGGCTTCGTCCATCACCAGAATCAACGGGTCCTGAAGCAAGGCGCGGGCGATAGCGATGCGTTGTTTCTGGCCGCCGGAAAGTTGCTGGCCGCGCTCGCCCAAGGGGCTGTCCAGGCCTTCGGGCAGGGAGGCGATCAGGCTGTCCAACTGGGCCAGGCGCGCCACTTCGGCCACGGCTTCGCGGCTGGCGTGGGGGCAGCTGTAGGCCAGGTTGTCGGCCAGGCTGCCACGGAACAGCACGATGTCCTGGCTGACCACGGCAATGCGCCGCCGCAGTTCAAACAGGTCGAGCTGGCGCAGATCAATGCCGTCCAACAGCACCTGGCCGGCCTGCGGGTCGTGATGGCGTTGCAACAGGTCGATCAGGGTCGATTTGCCCACCCCGGAGGCACCGCTCAGGGCGACTTTCAAACCATAGGGAATCTGCGCTTCGATGCCCCGCAAGGTCACTGCGCGCCCCGGGTGGGCAAAGTGCACGCCGTGAAAGCTCAAGTGGCCGGTGCTCGGCATCGGCTGCACCACGGCGGGCGAGGTCACGCTCGGCGCTTCGCCCCGCAACTCCATGACCCGACCCAGGCTCACGGTCATGCGCTGGATCGCCACGTACAGCCCCAGCAGGCTCTGCACCGGCCCCACGGCCATGCCCAGATAGGTGGAAAAGGCGATCAGCGCCCCCAGTTGCCAGGTGCCCTGGACCACCCAATAGCCGCCAATCAGAAAGGCGCAGGCCCGGGACAGCGAGGTCAAGGTGCCGGGCACCGCCTGGGTGAAGAACTCGGTGACTTGCAGGCGCAGCAACTGGCTCATGTAGCCCTGCCCCAACTGCTCCAGGCGCCGGGCTTCACGCTGCTGCTGGCCGGCGCTCTGGATGAACTTCATCACCGGCAGGGTCTCGACCATGAACGACGACATGTCCGCCGAACGCTCGCGCAACTGGCGCACATCCCGTTCGACCTTGCGCCGCATCCAGCGCAGCCAGAGCACGTCCAGGGGAATCAATACCAGCGCCAGCAGCGACAGCTTCCAGGACAGGGTCAGCAGCATGGCCAGGGCCACCACCAGGCCGATCACGCTGGACACTGCGGAGAACAGCGAATCCACGGCAAAGCGCTGGATCTCGGCGACGTCACCGTCCAGGCGTGACATCAGGTCACCGATGCGCCGCTGGCCGTAGAAGCTCGGCGACAGGGTTTGCAGGTGCCGGTACAGATCGTCCCGCAGGGCAAAGAGGATGCGCCCGGACAGGCGCGTGTGCAGGTAGCGATTGACGCCCGACAAGGCGGTGCCGAGCAACCCGGCGAGGATCATCAGCCCGGCGATCAGCACCAGCATGGAGAAGTTGCGCGCCAGCAAGCCGTCGTCGATCAGCAACTTGGTCAACCAGGGCTGCACCAGCACCAGCGACGAGGCGCAGACCGACAGCCCCAACAGCCCGGCGATGGCCAGGCGCTGAGGCCGGACAAAGCCGTACAACCACTGCAAGGCGGCTTGCAACGCTTCGGGGTTGGGGCTGTCCACCAACCGACCGATAAGCCGCCGCATCAACTACGCAACTGTTTGAGCTTGCGATACAGGGTCGCGCGGCTGATGCCCAGGGCGTCGGCGGCGGCCGAGACGTTGCCCTGGTGGTTGTCCAGGGACTGACGGATCAGTTCCAGTTCATTCTCGCGGATGCTGCCGCTGTGGGGCCGCTCGCTGGCGTTGAGCTCGTCGAGCATGCTGTCGGGCAGGTGCTCCAGGCTCAGGGCCACCTCCCCCGCCTCACGCATGGCCAGGGCGGTGCGCAGGACCATTTCCAACTGACGGATGTTGCCCGGCCAGTGATAGGCCGCCAGCAAGCGGCGCAGGTTGTCTTCCAGGGTCACCCCGGGGCTGCCTAGGCGGGCCAGCAGGCTGCCCACCAGTTCGCTGAAATCCTCGCGCTCGCGCAGGGCCGGGAGCATCACGCTGATGCCGTTGACGCGGTAGAACAGGTCCTCGCGAAAGGCTTTGTCTTCCACTTGCTGCTTGAGGTCGCGGTGGGTGGCGCAGATCAGCGCCACGTCGATGTCCTGCTCTTCGCCTGCGCCGAGGGGCGCCACTTTGCGATCCTGCAAGACCCGCAGCAAACGCGCTTGCAGGGCCAGGGGCATGTCGCCGATTTCATCGAGAAACAGAGTGCCGCCATGGGCTTGTTGCAGGCGCCCGATCATCCCGCCCCGCCGCGAGCCGGTGAAGGCGCCTTCGCGGTAGCCGAAGAGTTCCGACTCGATCAGGCCTTCGGGAATGGCCGCGCAATTGACTGCGATAAAGGGTTTGTCGGCGCGGCTGCCGGCCATGTGCAAGGCCCGGGCGATGACCTCCTTGCCGGTGCCGGTTTCCCCTAGCAACAGCACCGGCAAGGCATTGGCCAGCCCTTGGCGGGCCATGCGCAGGGCTCGGGCGTAACGGCTGTTGCTGCCGGCCAGGCTCTCCAGTGACGGCGCGGCCGGGGTGGTTTTGGGCGTACTGCGGGGCACGCTGCTGACATTGATCGAACGCTGAGGCGCGCGCACCGCCTTGTAGAACAACTCACCCTTGGCGGTCTGCAAGCTACCGACACCGCCGGGCTGCAGGCGGGCCAGCAATTGCAGGCTGTCGACGCCGAGAAACTCCTCGCAACGCCGGCCCACCAGAGATTCACGGGGGGCATGCAGCAGTTGGCAGGCCTGGGTGCTGACCGCGAGGATCTGCCCGCCCAAGCTCAACGCTACTAGGCCCTGCCACGGGGATTCGAGGTACTGCCGGCGGCTGTGGAAGGCGAGAACGATCTGCTCCGGGTAGCTGGCGTTGAACACACGGCTTTCGATCTGGCTGACCGCCATGGACAACAACGCGGAGCTGTCTTGGGCTCGGCCCAGGGGGCCTTCGCGGGTCAGGTCGAGCACGCCGAGGATGTCACCCTGGGGGCAATAGATGGGCACCGAGGTGCAGGAGAAGTGGCTCAGGCGGTCAAGATAATGTTCGCCGCAGTCGATCTGGGTCGGCCGGGCTTCCACCAGGGCCGTGCCGAGGGCGTTGGTGCCGCGGGTGGCCTCGCTCCAGCAGGCACCCAGGGTGATGTCCTGCACGCCGCTGCCCTTGAGCCGGTCGGCTCGGCCTTCCAGCGCCAGGATGGTGGCGTCGGAGTTGGCGAGGATGATCAGCCCGTCCTTGCCCTGGCGCTGGGCCAGGTAATCAATGGCCGGCATGGCCGCATCCAGCAACAGACGGTTGCTGGCCAGCAACACATCGAGACTGTCCCGGGACTCCAGGGCCAGTTCGGTTTGCGCGCTGACGTGCACACCATGGCTGAGGCTGCGCCGCCATGACGCATCGATTTCCGCACGCAGCACCCCATCGGGGACTTCGCCTTCCAGGTGGAGCTTTTCCCGGGCCAGCCGGGCTTCGTGTAACGGCTCACCCTTTGTTGTTTTTATAAGAGTCATCAAGCGCTCCGAATCGGTCCGCCCATTACCTCCCCGGACCACTCCCTTGGCGCGCGGGGCACGCAAGCCAAGGCCAATGTCTACACCCGGTTCAGATGGCAGTAAAGGGAAGTTTGACCCGATGTTTCGGGTGTACTGTCGTCCCTCAAGCAAAACCTGCGCCAAGCCAATCGGCACCCGGAGCATCTTGACGTTAACGTCAAGCGAATGGCAAGCCCCGTTTGCGACGCGGCGTGCCTGGGCAGGTATTGATTGGCGTGCGGCGTCAGGACAGGTAGGAGGCCCGCTGGTCTTCGATCAGGGTCAGCGCCGCGTCCCAGGCCAACTGGATCAGGTCATCGGCGTCATCGTCCTCGAACTGCTCGGCGGTGTGGGCACAGACTTCGGGCGACGGGTAATGCAGCTCCGAGCCGCCAGACAGCGCCTGGACCTGAGCCTGGCAGGCCCGTTCGAGAAAGTGGATCTCGTGGAAGGCATGGGCCACGCTGGCGCCGCCCACCAGCAGGCCGTGATTGCGCAGGATCATCGCCTTGTGCGGCCCCAGGTCAGTCACCAGGCGCTCGCGCTCATCCAGGGACAAGGCAATGCCTTCATAGGTGTGGTAAGCCAGCTTGCCGTAGAACTTCAGTGCATGCTGGCTGATGGGCAACAAACCCTGCTTTTGCGCAGCCACTGCCATACCAGCGGCGGTGTGGGTGTGGATTACGCAGTGCAGGTCCGCGCGCGCCTGGTGGATCGCCGAGTGGATGACAAACCCCGCAGCATTGACCCGATGGCCGCTGTAATGGGGGTCGACCGTGCGCCCTTGCTGGTCGATACGCACCAGATCGCTGGCACGCATCCGCTCGAACAGCACGCCGTAGCGGTTGATCAGGAAGTGCTCCTCGGGCCCGGGGATGCGCAAGGTGATGTGGGTATCGATCAGGTCGGTCATGCGAAAGTGCGCCACCAGCCGGTACAGCGCGGCCAGCTCGCAACGGGCTTGCCACTCGACCGGGCTCATGTGTTCGGGTTTGCTCACGACTGCACCTCTCAGGCAAGGATGATGGGATGGGCGGGCCTTGTCGGCGTCTCCGGTTCCCACCCGAAGCCAGCCATCCGCTCTTGGGATAACGATTGCTATCAGGAGGTTGGGAGCGGACGCCAGGCTTGGTCCACCGGCGCTCTCGGGCGCTTGTGGGCTTTATCGCCGTCGTGCCAGGATTAGTCAATTTTCGAATTCTTATCTTTACTATTAGCCAGGCTACTGCCAGGAACTCACATGCCCCTCTCCCTACCGCCTTCCACGCCACCCTCCACAGCCTGGGACGGCCGGCGCTTTCTCAATGACCGCCTGGACTGGAACCTGCTGCGCACCTTTCTGGTGATCGGCCAGGAAGGCAGCATCAGTCGCGCCGCCGCGCGCCTGCACCTCACCCAGTCGGCGGTCAGCCAGGCCCTCAAGCGCCTGGAAGAGCACTTGGACGCCTGCTTGATTGCCCGCAGCGGCAGGCGTTTCGAACTGACGCAGACCGGTGAGGAGGTGCTGCGCATCGCGGCGGATATCTATGGCGACGTGTCACGCCTGGGCACGGTGCTGGCCAGCCGCCAGGATGACCTGACGGGCAAGGTGCGGATCCTCATCAGCAGCGGCGTGCAGGCTCGGCACTACGATGAGTTTCTCGCCGACTTTCATCAGAACCACCCGCAGATCGAGTTTGAGGTCGAGGTGCTGGGCAGTTCGAGCATCATCAGTTCCCTGCTGCAAAAGACCGCGACCCTCGGCATTGGCCCGTGTCGC
Source organism: Pseudomonas morbosilactucae (assembly GCF_023241665.1). Classification (NCBI taxonomy): domain Bacteria; kingdom Pseudomonadati; phylum Pseudomonadota; class Gammaproteobacteria; order Pseudomonadales; family Pseudomonadaceae; genus Pseudomonas; species Pseudomonas morbosilactucae. The sequence continues at coordinate 12,043 of NZ_JALQCX010000048.1, forward strand.
CTGCCCCAGCCACGCCTGGAACAACGGGTGCTGTTTCGCGAGCGCTATGCCTATTTCTGCGGCCCGCGCCATCACCTGTTCGGCCAGCAGAACCTGAGCCTGGCGCAGTTGGCCATGGAAAATTTCGTCAGTTTCACCAGCGACCAGTTGGGCGGCAACCTCTCGCCCTTGACCCTGTTCCGCGAGCAACAGGGGTTCACCGGCAAGATCATTGCCTCGTCCACCAGCTTCGAAGAAATCTATCGGTTGGTCAGCGCCGGTTTAGGCATCGGTTGCCTGCCCACACACCTGGTGCAGCGGGAGGTCGAACAAGGGCTTTTGTGGCGTTTGCCGCCGGAGGAAGGGGTGGTGGATTTCGACCTCAAGTTGCTGTGGAACCGCGAGCAGAAGATGACCCAGGCCGAAACCGTTTTTCTGCAAGGCCTTCAGCACATGCTCAACCGGCGTGAGCATGTACTGGGGAGCCCGTTGTTGATGTGACTCAGACGTGGGGTGCGCCTGGCGCCTTGCTGCTGGGGCTGGCGTATTGCGGCTTCAGGTGGCCGTCCTGGTCCAGCAGCCAGGCGTCCATGATCTGCCGCACCACAGGGCCGGCCACGCGACCACCGGCCTCGCCGTTTTCGATCATCACCGAGATCACGATCTGCGGATGCTCGGCCGGGGCAAAACCGACGAACAAGGCGTTGTCACGATTGCGCTCGCGGGTCTTGAGGCGGTTGTAACGTTCACCCTGCTTGATCGCCACCACCTGGGCGGTACCACTTTTACCGGCGATACGGTATTGCGCACCGGCCGCACTGGCGCGAGCGATGCCACGAGGGTCGTGCATGACCATCTGCATCCCGTGATTGACCTGTTCCCAGTCACGCGGGTCCTTGAGCAGGATATTCGGCATCGGGTGCTCATCCACCGGCGCCACTCCATCCACAGTCTTGGCCAAGTGCGGACGGTTCCACACGCCCTTATTGGCGATCAACGCAGTGGCTTGGGCCAGCTGCAACGGCGTGACCTGCATGTAACCCTGGCCAATGCCGAGGATCACCGTCTCGCCAGGGAACCATGGCTGACGCCGGGTGGCGCGCTTCCAGGCCTGGGAAGGCATCAAGCCGGCAGACTCTTCGAACATGTCCAGGGAAACCTTCTCGCCCAGACCGAACATGGCCATGTAGTCGTGCAGGCGGTCGATGCCCAGCTTGTGGGCCAGGTCGTAGAAGTAGGTGTCGTTGGAGCGCATGATGGCGGCGTCCATGTCCACCCAACCGTCGCCGCTGTGGTTCCAGTTACGGTACTTGTGATCGAAGTCGGGCAGTTGGTAGTAGCCCGGATCGAATACTCGCGTGGAGGCCGTGACCACGCCGCTGTCGAGACCGGCGATGGCGACTTCCGGCTTGATGGTCGAGCCCGGTGCATAGAGGCCACGCAGCACACGGTTGAACAGCGGCCGGTCAATGGAGTCGTGCAGCGCCGCGTATTCCTTGAAGCTGATACCGGTGACGAACAGGTTGGGGTCGAAACTCGGTTTGCTGACCATCGCCAACACTTCGCCGGTGGCCGGATCCAGCGCCACCACCGAACCACGGCGATCACCCAAGGCCTCTTCTGCGGCCTCCTGGAGCTTCACGTCGAGGCTCAGGACAATGTTTTTGCCTGGTACCGGATCGGTGTGCTTGAGCACCCGCATCACCCGACCCTGGGCGTTGGTTTCTACCTCTTCATAGCCAACGTGGCCATGCAGCTCCGACTCGTAGAACCTCTCGATACCGGTCTTGCCGATGGACTGGGTGCCGCGGTACTCCACGGAGTCGAGGCTCTTGGCTTCTTTCTCGTTGATCCGGCCGACGTAGCCGATGGAGTGGGCAAAATGCGCCCCCATGGGGTAATGCCTCACGAACTGCGCTTCAACGTCCAGGCCCGGCAGGCGGTATTCGTTGACCGCCAAGACGGCGATCTGCTCTTCAGTCAACTCGTAGAACAGCGTGACCGGGACGAAAGGATGGCGGGCCTGCTTCATTTCCTTGTCGAACAGCGCGCGATCTTCCGCCGGCAGATGCAGCAGGCTGATCACCTCGTCCAACTCGCCCTTGAGGTCGGTGGTGCGTTCACGGGTGATGGTCAGGTTGAAGCTGGGCCGGTTATCGGCAAGCACTACGCCATTGCGGTCGTAGATCAGGCCGCGGGTCGGGGTGATCGGCAGTACATGGACACGATTGTTTTCAGAGACGGTGGAGTGATAGTCGAATTCCACCACCTGCAAGAAATACAGGCGACCGACCAGGGTGCAGGTCACGGCAACCACTAACATCGCGCAGGCCAGCAGCCGTTTGTTGACCAGGCGGGTTTCTTTCTCGTGATCCTTTATCGGGATGGGTTCGGGCATTGCTACAGCTTCTCGTTAAATAAAAGGTCAGCGCCGATCCGTGCGGGTGAACTCTAAGTCCATTAAAAAACGAGCTGCACCATACCAAAAACCACCCAAGAGGTTTGACGCGATTACCCCGGGAGCGGATCAACGGATAAAGTTTTTTCTCGCGCAAAAAAAACCCCAACTGCTTTCGCAATTGGGGTTTCGGAATTTAATCTTGACGATGACCTACTCTCACATGGGGAAACCCCACACTACCATCGGCGATGCATCGTTTCACTGCTGAGTTCGGGATGGGATCAGGTGGTTCCAACGCTCTATGGTCGTCAAGAAATTCGGGTACTGAGTCGTGACCAGATGGCCTCGCTTCAGCAAATTGGGTATGTGATAGCTTTCGGTGTTTTGTGAGCATCTCGAACTTTCGGTTCGTTTCGTCTCCACACACCGCAACTCGCTTCTTAAGCAAATTGCTTGGGTGTTATATGGTCAAGCCTCACGATCA
>NZ_JALQCX010000049.1:0-96627 GCF_023241665.1 Pseudomonas morbosilactucae
TGATAGCAACCAAGCCTTTATTGCCACATAGGGTTATCGGACATTTCGCCTTCCCCATTCGCCAAAAAGCCGGCCCCCACTGTCCGTAGGGGCCGGCTGGCTGGCGAAGAACACCGAGGAATAAAAAGCCGGAAAGGCGCGCCGATCAGCGGCTGCGCAGGCCCATGCGGCAGGCGATTTCGAAGGCTTGGCGGATCGCTCCAACGTTGGCCTTGCCCTGCCCGGCAATGTCGAACGCGGTGCCGTGAGCCGGGGTGGTGATGGGGATCGGCAGGCCACCCTGCACCGTCACGCCTCGGGAGAAGCCCATGAGCTTGATCGCGATCTGCCCCTGGTCGTGATACATGGTCACCACCGCATCGAAAGCACTGGCATCGCCCTGGACTTTCAAGAAAATCGTGTCGCCCGGGTACGGACCGTCCGCGGCAATGCCCAGGGCCTGGGCGGACCTCACGGCCGGGCCGATGATGTCCAACTCCTCGCGGCCAAACGAGCCGTTGTCGCCGTTGTGCGGGTTCAAGCCGCAGACACCGATCCGCGGCCTGTCCAGGCCATTGCGCTTGAGGGCGTTGTCGATCAGTTGGATGGCTTCCAGCACCCGCTCCTGGCTGAGCAGGCCCGGCACTTCGGACAGCGCCACGTGGGACGTCACCCGGGAAGTCCACAGATTGTCCAGCACGTTGAATTCACAGAACGGCCCATGGAAATCCAGCAGCTCGGCGAACCAGTGCAATTCATCGTTGTGGGCCATGCCGGCCATGTGCAGCGAGGTCTTGTTCAAGGGCCCGAACAACACCGCGTCCGTGGCCCCGCGCTCGGTCAGGCGCAGGGCCACTTCCAGGGTGTCGAGGCTGTAGCGCCCGCCGATCGCACTGGCTTCACTGCGCGGGAACGGGCCCAGGGCGCTACCGCGAAAATCGTAGAACAACGGCGTGTCGTCACTGAACACCAGGTCTTCCAGGGAACTCACCGGGCGATAGGGAAACGTCACCCCGGCGATGTCCATGCCGCGGCGCATCTCTGCCTCATCGGCGATCAGGATCACCTGGGCCTGGGCCCGCACTTGGGGATCGCCGAGCAAACGCGCGATAAGCTCCGGGCCGATGCCCGCGGGGTCGCCCAGGACCATGGCTAGGGTACTTTTATTCATGCTTGGCTCCTTACAGATTCAGGCCGTGTGCGGTCGCGGGCTTCAGGCTCGCAACGATAGAGGCGTTGGGCGTTGCTGTAGAACAGGCGCTCCTGATCGGCGCGGGGCAGATCGGCAACGATGTGTTTGAAACCGCTGTAGATGTCATCGAACGAGCCACACAGGCTGTCCACTGGGAAGTTGCTGGCGAACATTGCGCGGGCGCTGCCGAACAGTTCGATCACCTGGCGTACGATCCAGGCGTTGTCTTCGGCGCGCCAGGCTTTACCCCTCTGGCCCAGGCCGGAAATCTTCACCTGCACATTGGGCCATTGGGCCAGCCGCGCCATCGCCCCGTGCCAGGCCGCCAGGCCTTCGGCGCTGCGGTCGCTGGGCAGCCCGGCGTGGTTGAGAATCAGGGTGGTGCCGGGAAAATCCCGGGCCAGCCGCTCGGCTTCCGGCAGGTTCCACCAAGGGGTCTGCAAATCGAAATGCAGCCCCAGGCCTTCCAGGGCGGCAAAGCTGCGGCGCCAGTGTTCATCGCTCATCAGGGTCCGGGCCTGGCCCACCTGTTCGGGCGTTTGGGGCCCGCCGGGCTTGTGCCGGACACTGCGCACGCAAGGGTAGGACGCCTGCTCGGTGAGCACCGCAAGGGCGTCCGGATGATCGAGCCAGGCCTGGGCCACCACCGCATTGGGCACCCCGTAACGCTCGGCCAGGCCCTGGATGAAACGGGTTTCGCCGATCGGATCGCTGGGGTCCCATTCGGTTTCGACGTAGACCGTCTGCACCACTCGATGGGCACCGGCGTCGGCGAAATAATCCTCTGGGAAATAACGCCGCTTAATGGCGCTGTAGTCGCCATAGCGAAAGGCGATCCGTGCCTCCGGCGCGAGCCAGGGGTGGTAGTTGTTCTGCGGGTCCCAGAAGTGATGGTGGGCGTCGACGATCGGGCCATCCCAGAGCTCAGCCATGCGTCACCTCCTGAGGGCCGTCGAGGCTGATCAGCAAAGTGGCCAGGACAAACAGCGCCGAGCAGACCGCAAAGAAGCCCAGTACCGGGGCAAAGCCACCGGCGAACTGCAGGATCACTCCCACCAGGATCGGCACCGCGATGCCACCGGTGCTGCCGGCCATATTCATCACCCCACCGATCAGGCCGACCCGCGCCGGGGCGGCGAGCAGGGCCGGAAAACTCCAGTACAGGCTGCCCCACATCAGGAAGAACGCCGTCAGCGCCAGCAGGGCCACGGCGGCGAAGGGGTTGCTCAGGGTCGGCAGCAGCAGGAACGCCAGCAGCGCAATCACCCCGGAAAACGCCAGCAGGCTCTTCACCGCCACGCCCCGGCTGACGCCCTTGCGCATCAGGCCGTCGCAGAGAAAACCGCCGGTCAGCGAGCCTAGGGCGCCGCAGATAAAGATCACAAAGGTGGCGGCGCCAATGCCCTTGATATCAAAACCCCGGGCCTGGGACAGGTAGCTCGGGCCCCAGGTCAGCAAGCCGAAATAGACCATGGCCCAACTGGCCCGGCCGATCAGCAGCCCGCACAACGAACGGCTGGCGATGCCCAGGCCCTTGACCGGAATCCGTGCCGCTTCGGCGGCCGGTGTGGCCCGGCCGGCGTTGATCTTTTCCAGCTCCGCGGCGTTCACCTGAGGATGACTGGCGGGGTCGTCGCGCAGGTAACGGTAGGCCACCCAGGCCAGCACCAGGGTCGCTACGCCAGCGATCAAAAAGGCCAGCCGCCAAGAGTCAAGAATGGCAATCAGGTAGGCGATCAACAGCCCGCCAATGGCCACGCCCAGGGGGCTGCCACTGTCCATCAGCACCGCGCCGCGACTGCGTTCGCCCGGGGCCAGCCACAGGGAAATCAGCTTGCCGCCGGAGGGAAACAACGGTGCTTCGGCAGCGCCCAGGGCGACCCGGGCGAACAGCAGGGAAAGCCCGCCAGTGGCAAATGCGGCCAGCACTTGGAAGGTGCCCCAAAGCCCGGTGGACCAGCCGATGACCCGGTGCGGGCCAAAGCGGTCGATCAGCCAGCCGCCGGGAATCTGCAGCAGCGCATAGGCCCAGAAAAAACTGCTGAGGATCAGCCCTTGCAGGCTGGGCGACAGGGAAAACTCATGGGCGATGGTGGGCATGGCGATGGACAGCGAGACCCGGTCGATCAGGTTGACCATGGTCAGGGCGAAGATCACCGCGAAGATCCGCCAGCGCACATGGCTGGCTCGGCCCCCGGTGGTCGGGGCCGCTGAAGCCGGTTCGACACTTGCCGTGGGCAAGTGCAGGGAAGCACTGGAACGAGCCATGCTGGGTACCTCGTTTTCTTATTGTTGTGGGTGCAGCGTGCGCCGTCGAGGACGCGACCTGGGGAGCACTATCGAAGGCACAGTGATAACCGTCTAATCAAAACTTGAGATAAGGCGATAGCCAGAGGATATCCCTACAACGATTTCAGACCGCTCCGAGTCCAGCCCCCGTTTTTCCAGGGTTTAACAGCAACCGCTCTGGCTCAATACTTAGCACTGTGAACCTGGTGCAAGCCCGGCCCAACCTATAACCCCAGGCTATCGGTGTATGTATTGTTTTGAGTAGACGTTCGTGGCGTGGCTTCCCACACTCGGCCCAGGCTTGCGGCCCCGGCCAGTGACAAGCCACTCATAACAACTACAAGAACACGAGGCCCTCCCATGCGCACAACATTCGTTCGTCGCACGTCCCGCCTGCTCCTGGGTTGCACCCTGCTGTGCGTCGGCACGCTACCGACCCTGGCCCAGGCCTGGCAACCCGATAAGAACCTGGAAATCGTCGTCGCCGGCGGCCCCGGTGGCGGCACCGACCAACTCGCTCGGCTGATCCAGTCGATCATTGCCACCCACAAGCTGCTGGACGTCAACACCGTGGTGCTGAACAAAGGCGGCGGCAACGGCGCCGAGGCCTTCCTCGACCTGAAAATGGCCAAGGGCGAGCCCGATAAACTGGTGATCGGCACCAACAACATCTACCTGCTGCCCCTGGTGTCCAAGCTCGGCTACCAATGGCAGGAACTGACCCCGGTGGCCGCCGTGGCGGAAGACGACTTCATCCTCTGGACCTACAAGGACGCGCCCTGGAAAGACGCTCGGGGCTTCTATGAAACCGTCAAGGCCGACGCCTCGAAACTGCGCATGGGCGGCAGCCAGTCCAAGGATGTCGACCAGACCCTGACCCTGTTACTGAACCAGACCACCGGCAGCAAGCTCACCTACATCCCCTTCAAGAGCGGCAGCGAGGCGGCCACCCAACTGGCCGGCAAACACATCGCCAGCAACGTCAACAACCCTGCCGAGAGCATCAGCCAATGGCGCGGTGACCAAGTGCAACCGCTCTGCGTGTTCAGCCAGGAACCCATGCGCTACACGGAAAAGGTCGCCGGCGACAAAGCCTGGGCGGATATCCCCACCTGCCATTCCCAAGGCCTGGGCATCGATCAATACCGATTCCCGCGGACCGTGTTCATGCCCGGCGAAGTCAGCGCCGAACAACAGGCGTTTTACGTCGAGCTGCTGCGCAAGGTCACCCAGACACCGGAGTTCAAGGCCTACGTGACCCAGAACGCGCTGGTGCCGACCTTCCTCGAGGGCGAGCAACTGACCGCCTACATCGAGCAAGACACCGCCCGCGTCACCCCGGTGTTCAAGAACGCCGGCTGGCTGCGCAACTGATCCAACGGCTGCCGCCCCTCCGGCTCGTTGACTGAGCCGGCCGGGCCCTCGGCAGCCCCTTCTTGCGGAGAGACACCCATGTCCCCTTCTGTGGATTCACCCTCACTGGTCGGCACCCGCTGGGTCGAACTCGGCCTGGCCCTGTTCACCACCCTGGTGGGCGCGATGGTCATGTTCGGCAGCGTCGAACAAGGCATCGGCTGGGGCGACAGCGGCCCCGAGCCGGGTTACTTCCCCTTCTACATCGGCCTGCTGCTCAGCGGCGCCAGCCTGGCCAACGGGCTGTTGACCCTGTTGCGCTGGCAAGCCCTGGGCCTGGCGTTCGTCAGCCGCAGCGCCTTTGGCCAGGTGATGTCGGTGTTCGTGCCCATCGCCCTGTTCGTCGCGGCCATGCCGTTGACCGGTATCTACCTGGCCTCAGCGCTGTTTATCGCCTGGTTCATGTGGCGTGACCGGGTACGGGCCAAACCCTACGGGGCCTGGATGATCGGCAGCGTGTCCCTGGGCGCGGTGTTGGCCAGCTACTTGATCTTCGCCCTGTGGTTCAAGGTGCCGCTGGATACGGGCGCCGTGGGCGACTGGCTGGCCATAGCCGGGAGCAACCTGAAATGAGCGAATTCGATTCCCTGCTGCAAGGCATGAACCTGATCCTCACCCCCGGGCACATCGGGCTGATGGTGATCGGCGTGCTGCTGGGCATCCTGGTGGGCGTGCTGCCTGGCCTGGGGGCCCCAACGGCGTGGCGTTGCTACTGCCATTGACCTTCACCATGGCCCCGGTGTCGGCCATCATCCTGTTGTCATGCATGTACTGGGGGGCGTTGTTCGGCGGGTCGATCACCTCAATCCTGTTCAACATTCCCGGCGAGCCGTCCTCGGTGGCCACCACCTTCGACGGCTACCCCATGGCCCGTCAGGGACGAGCGGCAGAGGCCCTGACGGCAGCCTTCAGCTCGGCGCTGATCGGGGCGCTGTGCGGGGTGTTGCTGCTGACCTTCCTGTCCACGCGCATCGCCGAGTTCGCCATGTCCTTCAGTTCGCCCGAGTTTTTCGCGGTGTACCTGTTGGCGTTCTGCACCTTTATCGGCATGAGCAAGAACCCGCCGCTCAAGACCCTGGTGGCGATGATGCTCGGTTTCGCCATGGCCGCCGTGGGCATGGACACGGTTTCGGGCAACCTGCGGCTGACTTTCGACCAGCCGATCCTGATGACCGGCATCAGCTTCGAAGTGGCGGTGATTGGCTTGTTCGGCATCGGCGAAATCCTCTGCACCGTGGAAGAGGGCCTGGTGTTTCGCGGCGAGCATGCGCGCATCACGCCCATGGTGATCCTGCGCACCTGGGCCAAGTTGCCCCGTTACTGGCTGACCATTGTCCGCAGCACCCTGGTGGGCTGCTGGATGGGCATCACCCCGGGCGGGCCGACGGCGGCCTCGTTCATGGGCTACAGCCTGGCGCGGCGCTTCTCGAAAAACCGCGAGCAGTTCGGCAAGGGTGAAATCGAAGGGGTGATCGCCCCGGAAACCGCCGACCACGCCGCAGGCACCAGCGCCCTGCTGCCGATGCTGACCCTGGGTATTCCCGGCTCGGCCACCGCCGCGGTGATGCTCGGCGGGCTGATGATCTGGGGCCTGCACCCGGGGCCGACGCTGTTCGTCGAGCAACATGATTTTGTCTGGGGCCTGATCGCCAGCATGTACCTGGGCAACGTGGTCAGCCTGATCGTGGTCCTGGCCACGGTGCCGCTGTTCGCCTCGATCCTGCGGATTCCGTTCTCGATCATCGTGCCGATCATCATCATGATCTGCGCCATCGGGGCCTACTCGGTGCACAACGCATTTTTCGACGTGGTGCTGATGCTGGGCTTTGGCGCCCTGGGTTATCTGTTCAAGAAGCTCGGCTACCCCATCGCGCCCCTGGTGCTGGCGGCGGTGCTGGGGGACAAGGCCGAAGACGCGTTCCGCCAGTCGATGCTGTTTTCCGATGGGCAACTGGGCATCTTCTGGTCCAACCCGCTGGTGGGCAGCCTGACCACCGCTGCGCTGCTGATGCTGTTCTGGCCGCTGCTGTCACGCGCAGTACGCAGCCTTCTGGGGCTGCGGGGCGGGCAACCGGCGAAGAGCAACTCGGTGCCCTGATCCCCCCCTGGCAAGACCTGGCATTTGTTGTCAGGCTTGCCGCTGTCTTTCTCAAGAGCCCGGCCCCATGACCCGAATTCCTGATGCCAATATGATCCACAGCCGCCTGCGCCTGCGACAGATGCGCCTGATGCTGGCCCTGCAGGAGTTCGGTTCGCTCCGCCGCGCCGCCGACCACATCGGCATGACCCAGCCGGCCGCCACCAAGATGCTCCACGAAGCCGAGGACCTGCTGGGCGTCGAGCTGTTCGAGCGCTTGCCCCGGGGCATGCGCCCGACGCCCTACGGCGACACGGTGATCTACTACGCGCAGATGGTTTTCGCCGAACTCAGCGGCATGCGCGAAGAACTGGTGGCGCTGGAGTCCGGCAACCTCGGGCGGGTGGCGGTGGGGGCGATTCCGGCGCTGGCTTCAGGGCTGCTGACCCGTACCATCGCCACCCTCAAGCAAAGCCACCCACGGCTGTCCATGAGCATCCAGGTCGACACCAGCGACGTGCTGGTGCAAGCCCTGTTGCAGGATCAACTGGACATTGTGCTGGGCCGGATTCCCGCTGGCGCGCGGGCGGAGGAATTGATTTTCGACAGCCTCGGCGAAGAGGCGCTGTGCGTGATCGCCGGCGCGCAGAACCCCCTGGCCCAGGCCACGCAACTGAATTGGGCGCAGTTGCAGCATGAGACCTGGGTGCTGCAACAACACCCAAGCCCCATGCGTTCGATCATCAATCAGGTGTTCCATAATGCCCGGGTCGACATTCCCAGCAGCATTGTCGAAACCACCTCGATCATGACCTTGCTCTCCCTGGTACAGCAGACCGACATGCTCGGGGTGACGCCGCTGTCCGTGGTGGAGGACTACCCCGGACGTGACTTGCTGGCGATCCTGCCGATCAACTTCGAGGCGCGCTTGCCACCGTTCGGCCTGATTACCCGACGCCATCGCATCGCCTCGTCAGCGATGCAGGCTTTCGTCGGCTCGGTACGCGCCGAGCACCAATTGACCCTGCCCTGAACTAGGGAAGACTCAAAGTCACCAGGTAGTTGCCCGATGTCACGGGCCGGCCCGCGGTATCGACCAGTACGTACCGCTGCTGGTAATAAGGCTGGGCCGTGCCACTGTCGGCCAATAACTTGACCTTGACCCCGGAGCGGTTCAGACCGCCGACCGTGGCCACCGGGTTGACGCTGATGACATTGCCCCGCGCCGCCTTCGGGCATTGGCCCAGCTCCAGGCCGCCGGGCGAGGCCGTCTCGGACGCGCGGCAAGGGGTCTCGACGACACTGCCGCTAAAACGGATCACACCTTGAGACATGGGGGGTGCGGCCAAGCAACTGCCCGCCACCCCGAAGAACACGCTGATGCCGGTACCGATAAGTAGACCTCTCATACGAACTCTCCTGTGTATAAGCGTTATGTCGTCCCCCCTCATCAGCGACTTTAGTATTTGCGATTCACCCACCTGAGTTTTTTTGCGCACACAGCCCTTGCCCAACCGCCCCTGTTTAACGACGGTTGCCGACAGCGATGCGCTCCGCCCCCAGGGGAACGCGCAAGATCACCGGCTGCTGCCCTGCCGATCCGTTTTTTACCGATGACATGGCTGGAATATCACTGATCATTCATGTCGTTGATGACCAATCCAGGCAGTGTCCATCAGTGGCCAACCACAAAAATGGCCTCTAGCCATCATCGCGTAACTATGAGAATAATCTTCGCCAGAAGCAGGAAGGAACAGTTCCTGACGGGGCACTACGCGCATGCAGCTTTCGCCTGGTTCGGAGGTGGCAATGAGTAGTCGGATGTCGCAGTGGATCGAGCACTTCCTCAACCGCAGTCGGCTGATTGAGCCGACACTTTGGCTGGCCCTTGGCAGCGCCATGATCGGCTTGCTGTGGTTGCCCGATCAGCACCCGTTGCACCACCTGGCCACGGGGCTGTTGATCAGCCTCGCCGCACTCCTGCTGGTGATGCTGTTCTGCACGGTGCGTCAGCAGCGTGAGACGCGCCGCCAGTTGCATGAGCTGAACGCGCGCAAAAACCGCATCAAGGCGCTCAATACCCGCTTCGATAACCTGATGAACGCGGCCACCCAAGTGGCCGTCATCAGCACCACCGCTGAAGGACGGATACGCCTGTTCAGTGCCGGCGCCGAGGCCCTGTTCGGCTTCAACCGCGCCGAGATGCTGGGGCGCAATCTGGTGCAACGCCTGCACCTGCCGTCCGATCTCGATGAACGTCGCAAGGCCACCCAAGACCCGGCGCTGTTGCACACCTCGAACGTGCAACTGATCGATCACCTGTGTCGCAGCAGCGGCGACCAGGCCACGCAATGGAGCTACCAGCGCAAGGACGGCAGCCTGTTTATCGGCGAACTGCGCCGTGCCGAGTTTCACGACCCTGACAGCGGAGGCCTGGAACAGCTCAATGTGATCATCGATGTCAGCGAACGCAACGAACTGCTCAAGGACATCCAGGAGAGCAAGGCCTTCCTGAAAAAACTCACCCAGCGCATTCCCAACGTGCTTTACCAGTACCACCTGCGCGCCTCGGGGGACGGCTATTTCGCCTTCTGCAGCCCGAGTATCGAACAACTTTTCGAACTCAAGGCCGAGGACGTCCTGGGCTTGAGCTTCCTGCATAACCCGCTGTTCAAGCGCGTCCATCCCGAAGACATGCCGCTGATCATCAGCGTAACCCTGGAGTCCAGCCGCAGCGGCGAGGCCTGGGCCTGTGATTTTCGCGTGCAACTGCCACGCCAAGGGCTGCGCTGGCTGCACGGCGAAGCCTACGCCGAGCGCCAGGAGGATCGCAGCGTGATCTGGTACGGGTCGTTCATGGATATCACCGAACTCAAGGACCGCGAGCACGCCCTGAGCACCCAGGCGGTCACCGACGAGTTGACCGGTATCTACAACCGCCGGCACTTCATGGGCCAACTGGAGTGCCTGGTGGACAGCGGCAAACGCTACGGGACGGGATTTTCCCTGATCCTGCTGGACCTGGATCACTTCAAGTCAGTCAATGACCGCTGGGGCCACGACATGGGGGACGAGGTGCTCAAGCAAACCTGCCAACTGATCGGCCAACGGCTGCGCACCAGCGATATTTTTTGTCGGATCGGCGGCGAGGAACTGGCGATCCTCTGCCCGCAAACCTCAGGGGAACAGGCCGAACAACTGGCCTGGCAACTGCGGGAAAACCTCGCCCGGCAATCGCTGCCCGTGGTCGGCTCGGTCACCGCCAGCTTCGGTGTGGTGGCCTGGGACCCGGAGCTGTCAGCGGAAAACCTGCTGCGCCTGAGCGACCAGGCGACCTACGCCGCCAAGCTGGCCGGACGCAACCGCGTGCTCAGGGCCTGACGGCGCCGCCGCCAGGCCCTGGCAGGTCAGGCGCTCTTACGGAACACGAACACCAGGCCGACGATGATCAAGAGCATGCCGAGCAGGCTCAACAGCGCCAGGCGATTACCGAAGAACAGGTAATCCATCACCGCCGTCACTGCCGGCACCAAGTAGAACAGACTGGTGACATTGACCAGGTTGCCCTGGGCAATCAGCCGGTACAGCAGCAGGGTCGCCAGCACCGAAACCACCAGGCCCATCCACAACACCGGCACCACAAAGCCCAGGCTGTACTCGACATGCATCGGCTGGAAGGGCACGAACACCGCGCACAGCAAGAGCCCCGCCAGGTACTGCACGGGCAACGTCCCCAACGGGTTATCGGTGATGCGCTTCTGCATAATCGAGCCCAAGGTCATGCTGACCAGAGCCAGCAAGGCAAAGAGCATCCCGGCCAGGGACATTCCCGCCAGACCAATGCCTTGGTAGACCACCATGATCAGCCCCGCCAACCCCAGGCCCAGGCCGAACATCCGGCTCCAGGACCGCTGACGCTCCATCAGCACCACGGTAAGGATCGGCTGCACCCCCATCAGGGTGGCCATGACCCCGGGCGTGACCCTCAGGCTCAAGGCCAGCAGGTAGAAGATCTGGTAGGCGCCCAACAGCACCAGGCCCGTGGCCGCCGCGTAGAGCATCGGGCCACGCCCACGGGGCAACCTGAGCTTGAGCAAGGGCATCAGCAGCACCAGGCCGCACAGGGCAATGGCAAAGCGGATCACTAGGAAGGCAAAGGGCGATGCATGAGCCAGGCCCCATTTGGAGAAGATTGCGCCACTGCTCCAGAGCAGGACGAACAGGCTCGTGGAAGCCGCCGCCAGCGCGGATTTTTTGGAAATGAGCAACATGAAAACCACCTGTAGTCAGGCAAAAAGCCAACTCAGCAAAAGCTGAAATTCAGTCGTGTTTTTTCAGGCGGGCGCAGGCAACAACAGCGGTTGCTGATCAGCCCGGAATGCCAACGCCTGGCGGTGCTACGACTGCGTAGACCGGCACACTACTGACAGGTGGGGGGTATTGACCGATCTGCGCAGGCTGCTGATTCCCGCACGGCACGACGCCAGCGTTGACCGCTGAAACCACTACCGAGCTGTTGAGGGAAAAGGCCATGTACAGAGGGCTCTTGAGGAGGGAAAAACCTGAGTCGTCTGACTCGTCGAGCGCCGAATATACTCAGCGCCCGATCTTCATTGCAAGAATTATCAGAACAGCCACTTCCACAACGCCACCAGCACCACCACCGCCAGGATCGGCCGCAGGATGCGGTACAGCTTGGGATTGCGGCGCTTCCACTGTTTCACCACGCCGCTGAAGCGGTCGCTGAAGCGCTTGCTCCAGGCGTAGGCCTGGTTGATCCCGCCGACGCGCTCGTCGTCCAGGTTCTGCGGTGCGGTGGCACGGCCCAGCAGACCACTGACCCAACGGTTGAGGCGGGTCATCAGGCGGTTGCTCAGGGGGCGTTCGATATCACAGAACAGGATCACCCGGGTGGTTTCGGTTTCGTTCTTCACCCAGTGCACATAGGTTTCGTCGAACATCACATCTTCACCGTCGCGCCAGGCATAGACCTGGCCATCGACGAAAATCCGGCAATCGTCAGAGTTGGGGGTCGACAGCCCCAGGTGATAGCGCAGGGAACCGGCGAACGGATCACGGTGCGGGTTCAGATGGCTGCCACCGGGCAGCAAGGCGAACATGGCGCCCTTGACGTTGGGGATGCGGCTGACCAGCTCAACGGTTTTCGGGCACAGGGCTTCGGCCGAAGGCAGGGGTTTGTCGTACCACTTGAGGTAGAAACGCTTCCAGCCCTTCTTGAAAAACGAACCGAAACCGGCGTCGTTGTTCTTCTCGGCGGCGCGGATATAGCCCTCGTCGAACAGGTGCATGGCCTCGTCGCGGATCACTTCCCAGTTGTCCTTGAGCACGTCCAGTTCCGGGAACTTGCTGCGGTCCAGGTAAGGCTTGGAAGGCACCGCGGAGAACAGGTACATCAAGGCGTTGTATGGGGCGAACAGCGCGGAATGGTTGACGAACTGGCGCAGTACCGGCAGACGCGCCTTGCCCCGCAGGTGCACGTAAAGAATGCTGCCGACAAACAGCGACAACACCGCGAACTTGGCGGCAAAGGAAAAGCTCATGCAACGACTCCTTGGAAATAGGCAACCGTGAGGGGAGTGTTCACCCGGCCTGGCAGCCGGCAATGATAAACACTCCTGGGCCATGGAAAAACCCGCACCACTGAACATTCAGTATTAACGGCTTTGCAACAAAGGCGTTAAGTAGCATAAGCGCCCGAAGCCTTGAGTGATGTGGGTCAGCATTCGCCGGCAAGCCGGCGGCTTACAGGCGAATGGCGGCCGTCGCCTTACTGTTGGTTTTCCTGCTCGGTGAACAGGTCGCTGAAGAGCATGCTCGACAGGTAGCGCTCGCCGGAGTCCGGCAGGATCACCACGATGGTCTTGCCCTGCATTTCCGGGGTTTCTGCCAGGCGCACAGCAACGGCCATCGCCGCACCACAGGAAATGCCGCAGAGGATGCCCTCCTCCTGCATCAGGCGCAGGGCCATGGCCTTGGACTCTTCATCGGTCACCAGCTCGACCCGGTCGACCATTTCCAGATCGAGGTTCTTCGGCACAAACCCGGCACCAATGCCCTGGATCTTGTGGGGGCTGGGCTTGATCTCCTCGCCAGCCAGTTTCTGGGTAATCACCGGCGACCCCGAAGGCTCGACCGCCACCGAAAGAATCGGCTTGCCCTGGGTCTTCTTGATATAGCGCGACACACCACTGATGGTGCCGCCGGTGCCGACACCCGCTACCAGTACGTCCACGGCGCCGTCGGTGTCATTCCAGATTTCCGGACCGGTGGTCTTTTCGTGGATGGCCGGGTTGGCCGGGTTATCGAACTGCTGCGGCATGAAGTACTTGGCCGGGTCGCTGGCCACAATTTCCGCCGCCTTTTCAATGGCACCTTTCATGCCCTTGGCCGGCTCGGTCAGCACCAGTTCGGCGCCCAGGGCCTTGAGCACCTTGCGTCGCTCGATGCTCATGGAAGCAGGCATGGTCAGCATCAATTTATAGCCGCGGGCGGCGGCGACGAACGCCAGGCCGATCCCGGTGTTGCCCGAAGTGGGTTCGACGATGGTCATGCCAGGCTTGAGCCGGCCGGTGCTTTCGGCGTCCCAGATCATGTTCGCGCCGATTCGGCATTTCACCGAGTAGCCCGGGTTGCGCCCTTCGATCTTGGCCAGGATGGTCACGCCACGGGGCGCGATGCGGTTGATCTGCACCAAGGGCGTATTACCGATGGAATGGGCGTTGTCAGCAAAAATGCGGCTCATGGCTGGGTCCTTATGCAGCAGTGAAGAAGTGCTCAAGGGTATGCCTCGGACCCATGAGCGTCCAGTCGAGCCGAACGACTGCGGCCACCGGCAGTCCATCCTCTATACGGCTGGAGGCCCATCACCATGAAACGTCGCTACAGTTGGCCCTTGTGGACCCTGGCAGGCCTGGTCGTGCTGCTGGTGGCCCTGCATATCGCCCTGCCCTACCTAGTACGCGATTACCTGAATGACAAACTGGCGGACATGGGCGACTACCGTGGCCAGGTCAGCGACGTGGACCTGGCCCTGTGGCGCGGCGCTTATCGCATCAACGGGCTGCAGATCGTCAAGGTCGACGGCAAGGTGCCGGTGCCTTTCGTCGACGCGCCGCTGATCGACCTGGCGGTGAGCTGGCATTCGTTGTGGTACGACCATGCGGTGGTGGCCAAGGTACTGTTCGTCAAACCGCAACTGAACTTCGTCGACGGCGGCGCCAACAAACAGGCCTCGCAAACCGGCCAGGGCACCGACTGGCGGGCGCAACTGGGCAAGCTTGTACCCATTACCCTGGATGAGGTGCGAATCGACGACGGCACCATCAACTTTCGCAACTTCAGCTCCACGCCGCCGGTGAACATCGGCGCCACCCAGGTCAACGCCAGTATCTACAACCTGACCAACGTCGCCGACGCCGCCGGCAAGCGCGCCGCGCGCTTCGACGGCAAGGCCTTGCTGCAGGGCCAGGCGCCCCTGGAAAGCAGCGCCACCTTCGACCCGTTGAGCAACTTCGAGGACTTTGAGTTCCGCCTGCGGGCCCGAGACATCGAACTCAAGCGCTTCAATGACTTCGCCTCGGCCTACGGTAAATTCGACTTCAACGCCGGCCACGGCGATGTGGTGATCGAGGCCCGGGCGGAAAAAGCCCGCCTGACCGGGTACATCAAGCCCTTGCTGCGGGACGTCGAAGTGTTCAATTGGCAGCAGGACGTGGAGAACAAAAACAAAGGCATCCTGCGCTCGGTCTGGGAGGCACTGGTAGGCGCCAGCGAGAACCTGCTGAAAAACCAGAGCAAAAACCAGTTCGCCACCCGGGTCGAACTCAGCGGCAACGTACACCGCCAGGACATCAGCGCCTTCGGGGCGTTTCTGCAGATTCTGCGCAACGGTTTCGTCCAGGCATTCAATGCCCGTTATGAGCAGCCCAAGCCATCGACTGACTGAGTCACCGTGTGACGGCCCATTCAGAGACTGAATGGGCCGTCTGCGTTCACAGTCGACCGGGCGCCGCGTTATAGTCAGCCACCGCGTTTTTCAGTCGAACTGCCCCGGGCAGCTCGCCGTCACCGTTCGAGGATTTGCAGATGAAATTCGAAGGCACCCGCGCCTACGTCGCCACCGATGACTTGAAGCTGGCCGTCAACGCCGCCATCACCCTGGAGCGTCCGCTGCTGGTCAAGGGCGAACCCGGCACCGGCAAGACCATGCTCGCCGAGCAACTGGCCGAGTCCTTTGGCGCCAAGCTGATCACCTGGCACATCAAGTCCACCACCAAAGCCCACCAAGGCCTTTACGAGTACGACGCGGTCAGCCGCCTGCGCGACTCCCAACTGGGGGTGGACAAGGTCCACGACATCCGCAACTACCTGAAAAAAGGCAAGCTCTGGGAAGCCTTCGAATCCGAGGAGCGGGTGATCCTGCTGATCGACGAAATCGACAAGGCCGACATCGAATTCCCCAATGACCTGCTGCAAGAACTCGACAAGATGGAGTTCTACGTTTACGAAATCGACGAGACCATCAAGGCCAAGCAGCGGCCGATCATCATCATTACCTCCAACAACGAGAAGGAGCTGCCGGACGCCTTCCTGCGTCGCTGCTTCTTCCACTACATCGCCTTCCCCGACCGCACCACCCTGCAGAAAATCGTCGATGTGCATTACCCGGACATCAAGAAGGACCTGGTCAGCGAAGCCCTGGACGTGTTCTTCGACGTGCGCAAAGTGCCCGGCCTGAAGAAGAAGCCTTCAACCTCGGAACTGGTGGACTGGCTCAAGCTGCTGATGGCCGACAACATTGGTGAGGCGGTGCTGCGCGAGCGTGATCCGACCAAGGCCATTCCGCCCCTGGCCGGCGCCCTGGTGAAAAACGAGCAGGACGTACAACTGCTGGAGCGCCTGGCGTTCATGAGCCGCCGCGGCAGTCGCTAGGCTCTGCCCAGAAGCGGCCTGCGCGTCGATCATGCTGCGTTAAAAACAGGTTCGGAATGCTCATTTAGCAGGCTAAACTCCGCTTCCTCTCCTGTTTTTGCCTTGCCTGATCGCCGCTCGGCGAGCTTCTGAACAGACCCAAAGATTATTAGAGAGCGATAGACATGCTGCTCAACCTGTTCAATGAAATGCGCGCGGCCAAGGTGCCGGTGTCGGTGCGCGAACTGCTGGACCTGATCAACGCGCTCAAGCAGCGCGTGACCTTCGCCGACATGGACGAGTTCTATTACCTCGCCCGGGCGATCCTGGTGAAGGATGAACGGCATTTCGACAAGTTCGACCGGGCTTTTGGTGCGTACTTCAACGGCCTGGAAAAGCTCGATGACCACCTGCAGGCGCTGATCCCCGAGGATTGGCTGCGCAAGGAGTTCGAGCGTTCCCTGAGCGATGAAGAGCGGGCGCAGATCCAGTCCCTGGGCGGGCTGGACAAGCTCATCGAAGAGTTCAAGAAACGCCTGGAAGAACAGAAGGAACGCCACGCCGGCGGCAACAAGTGGATCGGCACCGGCGGCACCAGCCCCTTTGGCTCCGGCGGTTTCAACCCGGAAGGCATCCGCGTCGGCGACGCCGGCAAGCGCCAGGGCAAGGCGGTGAAAGTCTGGGACCAGCGCGAGTACAAGAACCTCGACGACTCAGTGGAGCTGGGCACCCGCAACATCAAGGTAGCCCTGCGTCGCCTGCGCAAGTTCGCGCGCCAGGGCGCAGCGGACGAGCTGGACATCGATGGCACCATCGACCACACCGCCCGCGATGCCGGGCTGCTGAACATCCAGATGCGCCCGGAACGCCGCAACAGCATCAAGCTGCTGTTGCTGTTCGACATCGGCGGTTCCATGGATGCCCACGTGAAGATCTGCGAGGAACTGTTCTCGGCCTGCAAGACCGAGTTCAAGCACCTGGAGTACTACTACTTCCACAACTTCATCTATGAATCGGTGTGGAAGAACAACATGCGCCGCGGCTCGGAACGCACCTCGACCCAGGACCTGCTGCACAAGTACGGCGCCGACTACAAAGTGATCTTCGTCGGTGACGCCGCCATGGCGCCCTACGAAATCACCCAGGCCGGCGGCAGCGTCGAGCACTGGAACGAGGAAGCCGGTTATGTGTGGATGCAGCGCTTTATGGAGAAGTACAAGAAGCTCATCTGGATCAACCCCTACCCGAAGGACACCTGGGGTTACACCGCATCGACCAACATCGTCCGCGACCTGATCGAGGACCAGATGTACCCGCTGACCCTGCGCGGGCTGGAAGAGGGAATGCGCTTTCTGTCCAAGTAGGTAGAGATTGGTCTTGCGGGCGTGAGCGCTGGCGAGCCGGCGGCTAAGGGAGCCGGCTCGTATAGCGGCTTAGAGGCCTTTAAGGTCGCGCTCTTCGATGGGGCGACTCTGGCGCAGGCGCTTGCCGCCCAGCACGACCCAGTCGATCAGGCGGAACAGGCATTCCAGGCCAAAAGACAGCAGCAAGGCGCCGCTCATGCCCCAGACCATGGCCTCGGGGGTCAGGAGGATTTGGTAGCTGTAGCCGTTCCAGGTTTCCTTGCGGATATCCGGATCGGCGGCCAGCGCCACTTGCAGCACGCGGATGTACCAAGGGCCCTGCATCGCCTGGAATTGCTTGTCCAGGGCCAATTGCCGAGTGAGCAGGCTGCTCAGGCTGTCGGCGTCGCTGCGAAATACCGGGTCGTCACTGGCGCGGTAATGAGCCACCAAAGCCTGCATATCACCCTTGAAAAACTGATTGGCGGTGCCCTGGAAGCCTTGCAGGCTGGTCTGGGCCTCAATCAAGTGGGCTTCCACGCGCTTGGCGTAGTCGCTGATGAAACCGGGTACCTGCACGCCCACCAACAGGCCAGCGGCAAACAGCACCAACCGCAAATAACTGAGCAACATAGGGGATGTCCTTATTCGGTCTGGCCGTGGCTGATGCATTCACCGCGCCGCCACAGGCTCCACTGCCCGGGTTCGTAGCGGGTCCAGGTTTCGTTTTCCGTCAGGGGTTCGGTGGCGATCACCGTAACCACGTCGTTGGGGGTGGTTTCGGCCTGGAAGTCGACGATCACGTCCACATCCTTCAAGCGCGCCGGCCCGAAAGGCGCACGTCGGGTGATCTGCGCCAACTTGGTCGAGCAGTAGCAGAACAGCCAGTCACCGTCGCTGAGCAAGCAGTTGAACACACCCTGGCTGCGGTATTCGGCACAGGCTTGCACCAGCGTCGGCAGCAACGCCTCGACCTCCACCGGCTCCGGGAAGGCACCGCGTACGCGGTTGAGCAGATCACAGAACGCCGCCTCGCTGTCGGTATCCCCCACCGGGCGATAGAAGCTCTGCGCCGGCCGGAAATCCGCCAGTTGGCCGTTGTGGGCGAAACACCAGTTGCGCCCCCACAGCTCGCGGACAAACGGGTGGGTATTGGACAGGCAGACCTTGCCGACGTTGGCCTGGCGAATATGACCGATCACCACTTCGCTCTTGATCGGGTAGCGCTGCACCAGGTTGGCCACTTCGGACTCGCAGCTGGCCGCCGGGTCCTGGAACAGCCGCAAGCCGCGGCCTTCATAAAAAGCGATGCCCCAACCGTCGCGGTGCGGGCCGGTACGCCCGCCGCGCTGCATCAGCCCGGTAAAGCTGAAGACGATATCGGTCGGTACATTGGCGCTCATGCCCAATAACTCACACATGCTCGGACTCTCGCTTCAATGCCGGGGCGGGCTTACAAACGCGGTTCGACTCGCGAACGCTGGGGGTTGCTGGGCACCGCCGGGCGGCCGTAGCGATCATCGCCGGCGCCGCCAAAGGGTTGGTCGTCTTCCACATCACTGGCCTTGACCGCTGCCTTGGCGGCCTCGGCGCGCTCGCGGCGCTGCTGGGCGGCACGCTCGATGGGCCAGCGGATCAGCACAAACAACAGGTAAACCGCAAACGCGATCATGCCGTACATGAACAGATCGGAAATGGCCCGCCAGGCGTTGTTGCCAACCTTGAGCAGCAGGTCCAGGGCGGTGATGGCCACGGCCGGGGCAAGCATGTCCTTGGTGGCGTCGACCATGGTCGGGCTGAACAGCAACACCGCCATCAACACACGCAATGGCTCACGCAACCAGCGCCACATCCAGCGGGTCAGGCGCATCCACACCAACAGGCAGCCCAAGGCGGCGAAGGCGTAGAGGCCCCAGGCGATCAGATAGTCGTTCTCGGTCATGGTGTCCATGGCAAGGCAGGCAAAGAGGCGCTTATGATAACGGCTTTTCGCATGTCAGGCTGCAACGCCGTCTGCCAAGCCCTCATTTGTCATCCGCCGAGAGCCATTCATGCCTTTATCTGCCAACGTCACCAGTGCCCCCCTCGCCCACAAGGCCGAAGGCGCTGACCCGTATGCCTGGCTGCAAGAGCGCGACAGCGATGCGGTGCTCGACTACCTGAAGGCTGAAAACAGTTATCAGGAAGCCCAGCTCGCCGACCAGGCGGCACTGCGCGAGACCCTGTTCCAGGAGATCAAGGGACGGATTCTCGAGACCGACCTGTCCCTGCCCTCGCCGTGGGGCCCGTACCTCTACTACACCCGCACCACCGCCGGCGACGAATACGCCCGGCATTACCGCTGCCCGCGCCCGGCCGATGACAGCCTGGTGGTGGATGAAAGCCAGGAGCAACTGCTGCTGGACCCCAACGCCCTGGCCAACGGCGGTTTCTTTTCCCTGGGCGCCTTCAATATCAGCCCGGACCATCAGCGCCTGGCCTACAGCCTCGACACCACAGGGGAGGAAATCTACACCCTGTTCGTCAAGGAGCTGTCCAACGACAAGGTCAGTGAGCTGGCGTTCGCGAATTGCGACGGCAGCATGACCTGGGCCAACGACAGCCTGACCCTGTTCTTTGGCGAGCTGGACGAAACCCATCGCCCGCACAAACTGTTCCGCTACCGCCTGGACGGCACCGCCGCCGAAGAGGTGTTCCACGAACCGGACGGGCGCTTCTTCCTGCACTGCTACCGCTCCAGTTCCGAACGCCAGTTGCTGCTGTCCCTGGGCAGCAAGACCACCAGCGAAGTCTGGGTACTGGATGCCGCTCAGCCGCACTTGCCGTTCATTTGCCTGGCACCGCGGATTGAAGACCATGAATACGATGTGGATCACGGCCAGCTCGACGGCCAGTGGACCTGGTTTATCCGCAGTAACCGCGACGGCATCAATTTCGCCCTGTACCAGACCCCGGACGCCGGCCAGGTGCCGACCCAGGACCAGTGGCTGGAACTGATCCCCCATGACGATCAGGTGATGCTCGACGGCGTGAGCCTGAACGCCGGGGCCATGACCCTGAGCCTGCGCGAAGGCGGGCTGCCGATCATCGAAGTGCACCCTCAGGACAGCCCGTCCTACCGGGTGCAACTGCCGGACGCCGCCTACAGCTTGCACGTGCAGAACAGCCTGGAGTTCAGCAGCGACCGCATCCGCCTGCGCTACGAGGCCCTCAATCGCCCGGCCCAGGTGCGCCAGTTGATCCTGCTCGGCGGGCAACAGACCGTACTCAAGGAAACCCCGGTCCTCGGTGATTTCGATGCCGACGCCTATGTCAGCCAGCGCCTCTGGGCCACCGCGCCGGACGGCACCCAGGTGCCCATCAGCCTGGTGGTCAAGCGCGACGCCCTGGGCCAGCCGACCCCGCTCTATCTCTATGGCTATGGCGCCTACGGTGAAAGCCTCGACCCGTGGTTCTCCCATGCCCGCCTGAGCTTGCTGGACCGAGGCGTGGCCTTTGCCATTGCCCACGTGCGCGGCGGTGGCGAACTGGGCGAAGCCTGGTACCGCGCTGGCAAGCAAGAACACAAGCACAACACCTTCAGCGACTTTATCGCCTGCGCCGAGCACCTGATCGCCCAAGGCCTGACCACCTCCAGCCAATTGGCCATCAGTGGCGGCAGCGCCGGTGGGCTGCTGATCGGCGCGGTGCTCAACCAGCGTCCGGAGCTGTTCCGGGCGGCGATTGCCGAAGTGCCGTTTGTCGACGTGCTCAACACCATGCTCGACCCCGAACTGCCACTGACCGTCACCGAGTACGACGAATGGGGCAACCCTGAAGAACCGGAGGTGTATGAGCGGATCAAGGCCTATGCGCCTTATGAAAACGTCAAGGCCCAGGCCTACCCGGCGACTCTGGTGATCGCCGGCTACAACGACAGTCGCGTGCAGTATTGGGAAGCGGCCAAGTGGGTGGCCCGGTTGCGCGCCACCAAGACCGACCAGAACCTGCTCCTGCTCAAGACCGAGCTGGGCGCCGGCCACGGGGGCATGAGCGGGCGTTATCAGGGATTACGTGACGTAGCCCTCGAATATGCATTTGTTTTTAAGGTTCTGGGCCTCGCCTGAGGAACTCCAGCCGGCGCTCCTGTCTTAATCTCGAGCGCCGTCGGTGGGTGCCCTGCTCAGGTGTCCAGCGATGCAACAGACACAAGAAAAAGACCGTGACGACATGTCAGAACCGACCTTACTGAATAACGAAATCCGCGACTGGCTGATGGACTGCGGCCTGTTCGACCAACTCTTGCCGGCCGACTTTGTCGCTGCCGCCGGTTACTTCAGCATCAGCAGCATCGCCGAGGGCGAGGAAATCTTTCACGAGGGCGATGCCGGCAGCTTCATGTGCATCCTCCATTCCGGCCAGGTGGCCGTGCAGAAAAGCACCGGCGACGGCCAACCTGTAACCGTCGCCACCTTGCGCAGTGGCCGGGCCTTCGGCGAGATGGCGGTGCTCGACGGCGAGCGGCGGTCAGCCACTTGCGTGGCTGCCAGCGATTGCCAGTTACTCAACCTGGGCAAGGACTCCCTGGAAAAGATGCTCAACGACGCGCCGAAAATTGCCGCCAAAATCATCCGCGCCCTGGCCATTTCCCTGTCCAAGCGCCTGCGCATGGCCGACGGGCAACTGCTGGCCCAGCATTTCTAAAGCAGGCTTCAGCCGCCCGGCGTCTTGGATTTGTTCTCGCTCTGCTCCAAGCCCGGCAGCGTCTGGTCCTTGGGGGGCTTGGGCATGTCGATCGGTGGCAGCAACGGCGCGCCCCCATTGCCGCCGGCCTTGGGCGTGCTCGGTGGCGTGACTTGCGGGTAAGGCGTGGGGGTCGCAGTGCCCGGCGAGCCGACGCTGGGGGTCGGCGTGACCGGCACACTCAGCAAATCCTCGGCCAGGGCACCACTGATCCATAGCGTCGCACTTAGCGAGAGCGCCGCCTGGGCAATGACCGTTAGAATAGTGCGCTTCATCAATGGCTCCCTCGCTATTGTCTGCCCCTCAGGCTACTCCCAACCGGGCCGGTTTGCCTTCTTCAATGAGACCCACATGAAACGTTTCGTTCTGCTCGACACCACCCCGATTCCCGACAATGGCGGTGCCCTGTGCCTGTTCGAATACGGCGAGGATTTCGTGATCAAGATCCAGGGCGGCGATGGCGGGCAGTTGATGAACACGCGCATGCACGGCTCCGAAGACGCCCTGGCGGAGATCCCTTGCCGCAAGGTGGCCGGGCGCCCTGGTTCGCGGGTGCTGATCGGCGGCCTGGGCATGGGCTTCACTCTGGCCTCGGCCCTCAAGCACCTGGGCAAGAGTGCCGAAGTGGTGGTCGCCGAGCTGGTGCCGGGGGTGGTGGAGTGGAACCGCGGTCCCTTGGGGGAAAAGTCCGGCCGGCCGCTGCTGGACCCGCGCACGGTGATCCGCCAGGAGGATGTGGCCAAGGTCCTGCAGGCCGAGCCCCAGGGGTTCGACGCCATCATGCTCGACGTCGACAACGGCCCCGAAGGCCTGACCCAGAAAGCCAACAGCTGGCTGTACTCCGCCGGTGGCCTGGCGGCCTGTGCCAAGGCTTTGCGGCCCAAGGGCGTGTTGGCCGTGTGGTCGGCCAGCGCCGACAAACAGTTCTCTGACAAGCTGCGCAAGGCCGGCTTCAAGGCCGAGGAAGTGCAAGTCTTCGCCCACGGCAACAAGGGCACCCGGCACACCATCTGGATTGCCGAGAAGCTCAAGGGCTGAGCTAAACTTCGTCCATTACCGTCATTAGTCTTTCTACAAAGGTGAACCCATGAGTTCGTCCACTACGCCGTCCAACACCTCCAAGCTGGACCGCATTCTCGCCGACGCCCAACGCGACCGGGAGATGGGCTACCGCGACAAGGCCCTGAAAATGTATCCCCACGTCTGCGGCCGCTGCGCCCGGGAATTCGCCGGCAAGCGCCTGAGCGAGCTGACCGTGCACCACCGTGACCACAACCACGACAACAATCCCCAGGACGGCTCCAACTGGGAGTTGCTGTGCCTGTACTGCCACGACAACGAGCACTCGCGCTACACCGACCAGCAGTACTTTGGCGAAGGTTCCCTGAGCACACCGAAGATCGCCAAGGCCACCCACAACCCGTTCGCCGCCCTGGCCGGGTTGATGAAAAAAGACGACGAATAACCCTCCCTTTTCCACCGTAGGAGCTGGCTTGCCAGCGATCGCGTTCCCGAGGGCGGTGCAAGGCTCAAGGGCCTTTCGCCGGCGAGCCGGCTCCTACAGGGGGTGGCGTGCGCAAGGGGCCGCCACAGCCTGTTCAATCCCCGTATAATCGCGCTTTTTCTCGAAGGCTCCCCGCTCGTGGCAAACAAAAGGTACAGCTGCATTGGTTTGTATAACCCCAAGTCGCCGGAGAACGTGGGTTCGGTGATGCGTGCCGCCGGCTGCTACGGCGTCGCCTCGGTGTTTTACACCGGCAAGCGCTATGAACGGGCCCGGGACTTTGTCACCGATACCAAGAAGGTCCATCAGGACATCCCGCTGATCGGCATCGACGACCTGAAGAAAATCCTCCCCCTGGGCTGCGTACCGGTCGCGGTAGAGCTGGTGGAAGGCGCCCGCTCACTGCCGGAATACACCCACCCGGATCGCGCGCTGTACATCTTCGGCCCCGAAGACGGCTCGCTGGACAAAGACATCCGCGACTGGTGCGAAGACGTGGTCTACATCCCCACCACCGGCTGCATGAACCTGGCCGCCACGGTCAACGTGGTGCTTTACGACCGCCTGGCCAAGGGCAACAACACCCGCTCCGGGCCCAAGTTCTGACAGACGGCCGGCACATCGGATGGAACGAGCAGGCGCCTGATGCAGTCAGCTTTATAGCCCTTCCCCTCTCTGGAGACAGAACATGAGCGACAGCAAAACGGTACAGATCATCGAGTCCACGCCCTTCCAGACCCCGCCCACGCAGAACGTCCAGGGCTGGGAACGCATCGGTTCCCTGGCCGGTGGCGTGGTGATGATGGGCAAGGGCCTGCGCCGGGGCGGCGTGTTCGGCCTGATTCAGGTGGCCATCGGCGGCGTGGCCCTGGCCCGCGGCATCACCGGCCACAGCTCAGCCAAGAGCCTGCTGGAAAAAAGTCGCCGGGACATGGACAACGTACGCTCGAAGATCGAACGCGCCGGGCAGGAACTGAAGAACCTCAAGGCCAATGCCGAAGCCGCCGGGCGCAAAGCTGAAGCCGCCAGCAATGATTCGGCCAAATCGCCCAAAGCCGGTAGCTGATCACCGCTGTGCCCGCTCCTGGCAGAGCGGGCTCAACGCAGCAAGTCGTTGTCCAGCACCGTCGAAGCCTCTCCCAGCACACTCTCGCTGAGCTTGACGAAATCTTCGGTGTTCACACTGCCCAGCCGCATCACCCCCAGCAAGACATCGTCCAGGGACCGCTTGTTGCGGGTCTTCAGGCGAATCTCCCGATCCAACTCCTGCAGCAGCAACACCGCCTTGGCCACCGTGGCACTGTCCACTTGCTCGCCCCGCAAGCTGTGGACCTTGTGGCTGTCCTTGGCCAGCCGCGCTTCCAGCGCCTGATAGCGCTCATCGCTGATGCCGCCAGCCCGGCGCAGCAACTCAATGGCGTAGTAATCGGCCAAGCCCTCGCTGATCCAGTCGCTGCGCTGGCGGTCATCGACGCGGGTCAACGCCTGCACCAACTCGCGCAACACCCCACTGCTGCCACTTTCGCTGACCAGTGGCAGGCGGCTGTGCAGGTAGACCGAATGGTGCCCGGAGCGGCTGCCGCGCCACATAGGATCAGCGGCGCCGACCACCAGCAATTTGTTTGGCTGCTGGGGGAACACCGCCTGCACCTGGGGCCAGACGAAGGTCAGCAAGGTCAACACATCCATACGCCGCATGCCCTGCCCCTGGGGCGAGGCCACGGTGACTTCGGTATGGCCCAGGCGGGTGCGGCGGCTGCCCAGGGCGCCGGCAAGCATCCAGCCGGTGGGGCGGTCGAACAGACGTGAGGGGTTGTCGATGCGAAAGCGGTTCTTGCCGATACGCGGCCAAGCGGTCTCGACGCTTTTCCAGGTGCCGGGCAGGTCGAAGGTCAGGCGCGACACCAACTCCACGCCGTCCTGTTGGTCCAGCCGGGCGGCCGGGACCAGGGTTTCCCCCCGCAGCAACGCCCAGTTGGCGGTGATGCGGCTGTCGAAGCCGGCTTTCTTCAGGCTGTGGTTCAGGCGTACACGGTAGCTCAGGCTGGCTTGGCCGCTGGCCGGGCGCCAGACGCCGCGCTGCGGGTGCTCCGCACTGGCCGCCGTCGCCTGCCACTGGCCATCGGCCTTGAAGTCGCTGTAATCGCCAGTTTGGCCCAGGGTGAAATCCAGGCTGCGCACCGCGGCACCATCGGCCAGGGTCAGGCGCACTTCGGCCTGATCGCTCTGGGGCAGAAAGCGCACGTGATAGTCCAGGTCGACCTTCTTCACCGCCCATGCCGGCGCACTCAGCGCCAGCAGCAGCGAGGCCAGCGACAGCCTTGCTCCCACAGCCATACACACTCCTTGGTGATGCCAGCGGCGGCGAGATCAGCCGGCGCGGAAAATCAGGTGATCTTCCCAATCGTCTTCCGGCACGCTGCCTTCGGCGAGCATGCGCCCGGACTGGGAAATACGCTCGTGGTGCACCGCGTCGCGGTCACCGCAGACCAAATGGTGCCAGAGCGGCAGGTCCTTGCTTTCGCTGACCAGGCGATAGCCACAGGTCGGCGGCAGCCACTTGAATTGGTCGGCCTTGCCCGGGGTCAGTTGGATGCAGTCAGGCACCGAGGCGCGGCGATTGGCGTAGTCGCTGCACTGGCAGGTTTTCAGGTCCAGCAATTTGCAGGCAATGCGTGTGTAGTAGACGGTGTTGTCGTCTTCATCCTCAAGCTTCTGCAGGCAACACAGGCCACAGCCATCGCACAACGACTCCCACTCCTCCTGATCGAGTTGTTCGAGGGTTTTGCGTATCCAGAAAGGTTCGACTTTGGCGGCCATGGTTCGAGTATCAGTATCAACGGAGTGAAAAGGCCGCCAGTCTAGTGCCACGGGGCCCCGGGGCCAAGCACTGGCGACTGTCGGTAGATCCCTACTTGCCAGCCGTGGCGCCGCGCAGTAGTTTTGCCAATCGGACCGACCCTGGTTCGCGTGCCATTAACGCTCAACCGCGTCGCACCCGGTGAACTGCACAGGGTCAGGAAAACCCCATCGCTCAGCTCAACTGCGCTCGCCGGTTTCCACCTCTTTTTTCTGAAAACGTTGCCTGGAGTCTTTTCATGAGCGCCAATTCCCGCGTTGCCGACTACGCGATCCACCCTCAATTCACCGCGCGCTGGTCGCCCCGCGCCTTCACCGGCGAAAGCATCCCGGAAGAAACCCTGCTGAGTTTCTTCGAAGCCGCTCGCTGGGCCCCATCGGCCTATAACTCGCAGCCGTGGCGCTTCCTCTACGCGCGCCGTGACACGCCGAACTGGGAACGCTACCTGGGCCTGCTCAACGAGTTCAACCGTGGCTGGGCACAACACGCGTCGGCCCTGGTGATCGTGATCTCGAAAACCACCTTCACCGCCCCTGGCGCGGCTGAAGAAAGCCCGGCCCTGTGGCACACCTTCGACACCGGCTCGGCCTGGGGCCACCTGGCCCTGCAAGCCAGCCTCAGCGGCTGGTACACCCACGGCATGGCCGGTTTCGACCAGGAACTGACCCGCAAGGAGCTGAAGATTCCAGAAGGGTATGCCCTGCACGCTGCCGTGGCAGTGGGCAAGCTGGGGGACAAGTCGACCCTGGCCGAGTACCTGCAAGCCCGTGAAGAGCCAAGCCCGCGCCGGCCGCTGAGCGAGACCGTGGCCGAGGGCGATTTCAGCCTGTAAGCCTGGGTTCAAGGATGGGCGGGCAACCCGCTCATCCCGCCAGGCCCCACAAGCTTGGGCTCAATAACCCCGTGCGAAGTCCACTTCCCCGCGCAGCCCTTCGCTGGCCTGATAGGCCCGCAGATTGTCGAGGAACAGCTGCACCATCAGGGTGGGCGACGTCGGTGCCGAGCTGTGGCCCGTCAGCAGCAGGCCCCAGGCAGTCCAGAACGGATGCCGTTGCGGCAAGGGTTCTTGCCGGCAAACGTCGATCACCGCCCCCGCCAGATGGCCTTCCTTCAAGGCTTCCACCAAGTCCGCATCAACCACCGAAACTCCGCGCCCGACGTTGATGAACAGGCCCGTGGGTTTGAACCGCTTGAACAGCGCCGCGTCGTACAGGTCGTGGGTCTGGGGCGTGTTGGGCAGCAGGTTGACCACGTAATCCACCTCGCCCACCAGGCGTCCGAGGTCCTCCAGGGCCGCCACTTCGACAAACGGCGCCTGTTCCCGAGGCTGGCTGGCGATGCCGTACAACTCGACGCCGAACGGCAGCAGGAACTGCGCCACGCTCTGACCGATGTCGCCGCTGCCGACAATCAGCACCTTGCGCCCTACCAGGCTTTGGCCCTGGCGGTTGTCCCACTTGCGTTCGACCTGGCTGACCAGCCGCGCCAGCACTTCGCGTTCATGGCCGAGGATGTAGGTCAGCACGTATTCGGCCATGACCTGGCCAAAAATTCCCACGGCCCGGGTCAGGCGGTAGTGACGCGGCAGGCCGTCCACCAGCAAGGGCGTGATCCCGGCCCAGGTGGATTGCAGCCACTGGGGCTGATGGCCCTGGCGCAACAGGGTCGCCAGCAGGTCCGGCTGGCCCAGCCACACGGGGCAGTCGGCGGCCAGGCGCGACAGTTCGGCGGAGTCGCCGCTGGTCAGCACCTCCAGCTCCGGCGCCGCTTCGCGCAGCAGGCGTTGGTAAATAGCGTGATCGTGTTCAGCAATCAGAACGCGCATGGTTCAAACCTTTCAAAACGGTGCAAGCGGCCGTCGACGAAGTCTGCTCCGTCGGCGGCCGCCGCCAAGATAATCA
Organism: Pseudomonas morbosilactucae; assembly: GCF_023241665.1. Classification (NCBI taxonomy): domain Bacteria; kingdom Pseudomonadati; phylum Pseudomonadota; class Gammaproteobacteria; order Pseudomonadales; family Pseudomonadaceae; genus Pseudomonas; species Pseudomonas morbosilactucae. The sequence continues at coordinate 28,212 of NZ_JALQCX010000049.1, forward strand.
GTGCCATTGCCAGGGATGCTCAGGAGCGAGCCGCTACGGATGCCCGTCAGATCGGGTCATTGCGCCGCAACAACTCTTCCGGCAGATGCTCGATGTACTCATCTTCGGCCGGTGGCATTTGCAGGTGATAGCCCTGCTGGTCGAGGTTCTCCAGCACCTGGTGGATGTCCTCGCGGGACAGCTTGCGCTCCGGGCTCAGCACCAGGTCGAAGGCGTGTTGCGGTTTGCCGAAGGCCAGCAGGAGGTTTTCCGGTACGCGCTCCAGGGCATCGCTTTTCAGCACGTAGAGGTACATCCCGCTTTTGCGCGGGCTTCTGTAGATGGAGCAAATACGTTTCAAGGCTGTTCTCCGGAGCTGGCCAGGCTGTCGAGCAAGGCCTGGCCCATCAGTTCGCGGCGCCAGCCACGCAGCGAATCAGGCAATTTATAGGGTCCGTCTGGGTAGCCGCTCTTAAGCAGGCTTTCCAGGGTTTTCTTGCGCAGCATCAGTTCCGGCGCAATGTTCAGGCGCTCGGCTTCGGCCTGCCCCAGCGCCTTGAGCTGCTTGAGCAACGCCGAGGCCTCGATCGGCAACGGCTCGGCAATTGCCGGTGGCCATTGATCCGGGCCGACGCTGGCGGCGCGCTTGATCAGGTCGAGCAGGAAGGTGCCGTCCTGGCGCACGGTGCGCGGGTGCATGTCTTCGATTTTCGCCAGGGCGCCGAGGTTATCCGGCTGGGTCTTGGCCAGGGGCCATAGCGAGTGCTCGCGCACGATACGGTTGCGCGGCAGGTCGCGGGCACGGGCTTCGCGCTCGCGCCAGGCGCAGAGTTCGCGCAACACGGCTAGTTGGGCGCGGGACAGTTTCCAGGCCAGCTTGGCCTCGCGGTAGACCTCGTAGGGGTCCACTTCGCGGCGCAGGTTGGCCACCAACTCGGCGCCGTCTTCCAGCACCCAGTTGTATTTGTCTTCGGAGAGCTTGGGCCGCAGTTGGATAAAGACTTCCGCCAGGTGCAGGGCGTCTTCCGCGGCGTAGCTGATTTGCGTCTCGGACAACGGCCGCTGCAGCCAGTCAGAGCGGGTTTCACCCTTGGGCAGGTCAATGCCCAGGACTTCCTGCACCAGGCGCGAATAGCCCATGGAGAAGCCCAGGTTCAGGTAGGCCGCCGCCAGTTGCGTGTCGAACAACGGCACCGGCAGGCTGCCGGTCAGGCGCAGCAGGACTTCAAGGTCCTCGCTGCAGGCGTGCACCACTTTGACCACGGCGGGGTTTTCCAGCAGTGCCGCCAAGGGCTGCCAGTTGTCGATGGTCAGGGGGTCGATCAGGTAAGCGCGTTGACCGTCGCCTACCTGCAGCAAGCCGGCGATGGGATAGAAGGTGTCGACCCGCATGAATTCGGTGTCGAGGGCGACGAATGGCAGCTGCTGCCACTCGGCGCAAAACTGACCGAGGCTATCGTTGTCGCGAATCCAGTGAATATCGATGGCCACACGGCTCTCCCTTGAAGAATGGCGCGCAGTATATATCGCCCCCGGCGATTTCTGAGCATTCACTCGACAAGAGCCAGTAGGAAACTAACTGCAAACGCCAAAGGATAGTCCTGACCGCATCAGTCAGCCCCGTTTTCGCAGGACATAGACCCGGGAAACGCCGCAACCGGGAATGAAATCCTGGTGGTTGACGACTTCGAATCCGGCACTCTTGAACTCGGCCTCAAGCTGACACTTGTCGGCCAGGGGCGGCCCCTGGATCGGCCATGACGGGCTGCCCGGGTCATTGAGGCGGCCAGACACCCCGTTGCAGCGCCCGGCAATGCGCACCGCGACAATCACCCCGTCGCGGCTGACCCGGTGAAACTCGCGCAACAAAGCCAGGCGTTGTTCGGCGCACGCCAGGTGCTGAAACAGTTGCATGCAGAAGATGCAATCCACGGCATTGGCCGACAGGCCGATGTCGAACGCCGAACTCTGAAAGGTCTTGATGCGCTTGAGCAGGCTGGCCGAATGATGGGTCAGGGCGTGGTTGAGCATGTCCTGGGAGTGGTCCGCCGCCAGTACCACACGGTTGCCATGCTCGCCCAGCACTGGCCAGAAACGCCCGGCGCCGCAGGCCAGATCGAGCACCAACCCCGGTTCACCGGCGTGTTTCAAGGCGCGGCGCACCAACTGCTCGTGGCGCCACAGCATCAGCCTGGGCCACAGGCCGACCGGGTGCGGTTGCAAGCAGACCCGGGCATGGGCCAGGTCATAGCGCCTGGCGAACTCAAGCTCGATGGACGGTGGGGGTTGCGATGACATGACTCGCGAACTCTTGTTGAAATCCGATGGGCGCAGGTTACCCGGCGGTTCGTGAAAAAAAGGTCGATGGGGCGTCAAACACTCATTGCCGGGCCAATACGCCGTCCACCAGGCTGCCCCGGCAACCGGCGAACAGGTCCAGCGCAGGTTTGTAGACCTGGCTGTTGACCTCCAGCAGGCCGAGCATCGAGTGGAACAGGTTGTCCTGGCTCAGAGGCAGGTCGCGGCTTTGCTGCAGGCAGTGGGTGTCCACCGAGAAGGTCTTTTGGTAACTGTCGGAAAACCACGCCAGCATCGCCACGTGCTTCTGCTGCTCGGGCGCCAGCATGTAGGGCGTGCCGTGCAGGAACAGGTTGTATTCCCCCAGGGACTCGCCGTGGTCCGACAGGTAGAGCATGGCCGTGTCGACCTTGTCCTGGTTGCTGCGCAGCAGGTCGATCAGGGTCGCCAGCACATGGTCGGTGTAGACCAGGGTGTTGTCGTAGCCGTTGACGATGCTCTCGCGACTGCAATTGTTCAGCGCATTGCTTTCGCAGACCGGGGTGAAGTGCTGGTATTCCTTGGGATAGCGCTTGAAATACTCCGGGCCGTGGCTGCCCATCTGGTGCAGCACCAGCACGGTGTCCTTGTCCAGGGTGTCGATGAAGTGCTGCAGGCCCTGGAGCAGAATCTCGTCGCGGCACTCGCTGTTGGCGCACAGCGACGGATCCTTGAGGTTGCTCACATCGTCGAGGGTGACCCGATCGCAGGTGCCCTTGCAGCCCGACTGATTGTCACGCCAGACCACTTCCAGGCCGGCACGCTTGAGCACATCGAGCAAGCCCTCCTGGTTCTTCGCCTTGCTGGCGTCGTAATCCTTGCGCCCCATGTTGGAGAACATGCAAGGCACAGACACCGCCGTCTCGGTGCCGCAGGAGTGAACATCGGTGAAGGCGATCAGGCCGCTCTCCTTGCTCAATTGCGGCGTGGTATCGCGGTCGTAGCCGAGGATGCCGAAGTTCTCGGCCCGGGCACTCTCCCCCACCACCAGCACAGTCAGGGATTTACGGGCGTGGCTCTGCCAGGTCGGATTCTTCTGCGCGTCTTCGCCGATCTTCACAAAAGGCTGGTGGGCCGACACCACTTGCTCCCGCAGGTAGCCCACCGAGGCGCCGATGTAGTTACTCGGCACAATCATCAAGCGCAGTTCGTGGTGGTTGCGAAACAGCGAAGCCAGCCCCTGGTAATTGAGCAGTGCCACCGCGCCGAGCAACAGCGCCGAGGTGCCCCCCACCAGCACCTTGCTCAGCACTTCGCGGTGCCAGCGGCGATAGTGAATCGGGGTCTTGTACAGCAGCCAGGACGGCAGCGCCCCGAGCAACAGCACGTACACTAGCAACTTCAGCGACAGCAGGTCGCGGACTTCAGTGACGTTGGTCTCGGCAAAGTTGCGCAACATGCCGGCATCGATCATGACCCCGTACTGAGCCATGAAATAGGCCACACCGGCGCTGATGAAAAACAACAGGATCAGCAGCGGCTTGAGGACGGGACGGAACGCCACCAAGGTCAGGACGATGTTGAAACCACACAGAATCATCAAGCCAAATGCCAGGCGCATGGCCTGGCCAGCAGCGTCAGACGCGGTAATGTCAAACAGGTGCTGCCAGAGTACAACGTTGAAACCGACGAGCAAAAAGGCACTGGCAATCAGGGTGACCCACTCGGGGCGCACGGGTTTTATGTTCAACATGACGGTCTGCTTGATCCTGGAAAGAAACGCCATCCGGGAATCATGGATTGATCCAGCCCATGGCAGCCCGAACCTTAGGCACTGTGCCATCAACGTTTCGTGAAAAAGACGCCAAGGAATAGTTAAGCCAGGGAGCAGGACGGTCCTGCCTGCCGCAGTCGTCACTGGGCGGCGATCCGCGCTATCGGATTTTTAAATACCACTCGCGACTTTCTGATTTGCCCCACCCCCCCAGGCCAACGCCTAATCGCCGCCTGATTTCTTCAAGGCCTGGTTATGGAAAACGTTCGTGCAACCTCTCGCCCCGCCGTCTGGCTGATGCTCAGTGTGGTGCTGGTGGCCCTCAACCTGCGGCCGTCGATGGCAGCCGTCGGACCGTTGCTGTCGGGGATCCGCGGGGAAATACCGCTGAGTTTCAGCCTGGCCGCCCTGCTCACCATGCTGCCGGTCATGGCCATGGGCTTGGCGATGTTCTTTGGCATGGGCATCAGCCAGCGCCTGGGGGAACACCGCACCGTGGTCCTGTCGCTGCTGATCATCGGCCTGGCGACCCTGTCCCGGTTGTTTCTCGACTCGGCGGCCGAGCTGATTCTCAGTGCGGTGCTGGCGGGTGTCGGCATCGCCCTGATCCAGGCGCTGATGCCCGCGCTGATCAAGTCGCGCTTTGCCGACAACGTCTCGCTGTACATGGGGCTGTACGTCACCTCGATCATGGGCGGTGCCGCCGTGGCGGCCTCCTTCGCCCCACTGGTCATGAACCGCAGCGGCAGTTGGCGCCTGGGGCTGGCCATCTGGGCGGCGCTGGCGCTGCTGGGCCTGCTGTTCTGGTACGGACAAAAGGCCGCCCTGCCCAGGCTGCCAGCCTCCCGCGAGGGCCAGGAGTCCTTTGTCGGCAACCGCCGGGCCTGGCTGCTGGCGCTGTTCTTCGGCCTGGGCACCGCCGCCTACACCTGCGTGCTGGCCTGGCTGGCGCCGTATTACGTGGAACAGGGCTGGAGTGAACAGAATGCCGGGTTGCTCCTGGGCTTTCTCACGGCCATGGAAGTGCTGTCCGGCCTGGTGACCCCGGCCATTGCCAACCGCAGCAAAGACCGACGCGGGGTGCTGGTGGTCCTGCTGGTGCTGATCATCGCCGGCTTCTGCGGCCTGGTCCTCAGCCCGCAACACCTGAGCCTGCTGTGGCCCTGCCTGCTGGGCCTGGGGATCGGCGGCCTGTTTCCCATGAGCCTGATCGTCTCTCTCGACCACCTGGACAACCCGCGCCGGGCCGGTGGCCTGACCGCTTTCGTGCAGGGCATCGGCTACCTGATTGCCGGGCTCTCGCCGCTGCTGGCCGGGGTGATTCGCGACCAACTGGGCAGCTTCGAATGGGCCTGGTGGTCCCTCACTGCAGTGATGGTCCTGATGATCCTGATGGTGCTGCGCTTCAACCCCCAGCACTACCCGCAACACATTCGCTGATGACCCGGACACTGCCATGAAACCTGCCAACTTTGCCCACGCCCACCTCGGCATGCTGCTGTGGGCGGTCCTGATAGCCGCCTCGTTTTTTGCCGCCGCCCAGGTCAACCCGACCATCGACCCGGTGCTCCTGACCGGCTTGCGCCTGTTGTTTTCCGCCCTGCTGTTCGCGCCGCTGCTGTGGCTGCAAGGTGCACCGGCCATGACCCTGGCCGCGCTGCGCGGGCATGCCCTGTTGGGCTTGTTGCTGGCGCTGTACTTCGGGTCGCTGTTCGAAGCCTTGCGCTACACCTCGGCGGTCAACACCGGCACTTTGTTTACCCTGGTGCCGCTGCTGACCCTGTGCTTCGAGGGGTTCCTGCTGCCCGGCACCCGGCAGAAGCACCGTCTGCTGCCGATGCTGATGGCGGCGGGCGGGGCCTTGCTGCTGATCCTCAAGGGTGACGGTCCTGAAGCCCTGCCCGCGCCTTACCCGATCCTCGTGTATGGCATCGGCTGCCTGGCCATGGCCCTGTATTCGCCCCTGAGCCAGCGCCTCAAGGCCGGCAGCCTCGGGGGGCGCAGCCCGGTGGCCATGACGTTCTGGAACATGCTGTTTGGCGCACTGTTTCTGTTCGCCTTCTGCCTGGCCAGCGGGGGCTGGCGCAGTGGTGCCCTGCTGAGCGCCCACGACCTGTTGTGGCTGGGCTACCTGGCGCTGTTCGCCACCCTGGCGACCTTCTGGCTGCTGCACCGGGCCATTGGCGTGATCGCCCCCGCCACGGTGATTTCGTACATCTACCTGAGCACCTTGCTCCTGACGCTGTTTCACTGGCTCTGGCTCGGGCAGTCACCACGTCCCCTGGAGCTGATCGGCGCAGGGCTGGTGGCCCTCGGCATGCTGGCCCTGGTCCTCGGCAGCCGGCAGCCCCAGCTTGTCCGGGCATGACCGACGCTCATTCCGGCATGTTGCCCGGCGCAGTGTTGCGTTAGCATCCTGCCGGTTGGCGCTCCTGGCGCCGGGTGCTCAATGAGAACAACGGATGCTCAGCAGCAATTTGCTTAGAAAGCTCGATATGCAAGACCTGATGGTGTTCGTCGCCGTGTACGAGCAAAACAACGTCACCGAGGTGGCGGAGTCCCTCAGCGTCAGCCAATCCACCGTCAGCTATTGCCTGAAAAAACTCCGCGCCGGGTTTGAGGACGAGCTGTTTATCAACACCCGCACCGGCATGCATCCGACCCGCAAGGCCAGGAACATGTACAGCCATGTGCGGCAGATTCTCGACAGCATCAACCTCTGCCATGCCGGCGCCCAGGCCTTCGACCCGAGCCGCCAGGCAGTGACCTTCAATCTCTGCGCACCGGAATATTTCGAGCAACTGATCCTGCCGCGCCTGCTCCAGGCCTTCGACAGCGCCGGCCTGGCCGTGACCATTAACGTGCTCAAGCTAGAGACCGAGATTCCTGCCCAGGAATTGCGGGACGGCAGCCTGGACTTGGTGATCGGCTTCGGCCCGGACTTCCATCGCCATCACCCGGACCTGATGTCCCGGCAGTTGCTGGAGGATGATTTGCTCTGCGTCCTGGACAGCGCGGCGGATTCACCGCCGGGGGGACGCTTCGAGCTCGCGGATTTTGTCGAACGGCGCCATGTGTTCCCCACGCCCTGGACGTCGGACAGCAACATGGTGGATGGCTGGCTGGCCCGCCAGGCGCGCAAACGCCAGATCGTCGCCCGAGCCAACAGCTACGGCGCGGCGCTGAAGATGATCGTCGGCAGCGACTTCGTCCTCACCCTGCCCCGGCGTATCCAAGCCCTGCTAGCCCAGGAACCGCTGTTCAATCATTGCGAGGCCCCCAGCGGCTTGCCGGGGTTCAGCCTGGATATGCACTGGAGCCAGAACGCCGATCAAGACAGCGCCAACAGCTGGTTGCGCCAGCAGGTGCTGCTGGCCAGCAGCGAACCGGGCCTCTAGGCCCGGACGCGTTGTGCCTCAGAGGCCAATGGCGGTCTTGGTGTAGGACGCGCGGTCGATATCGAGGATTTCCACGCACAATTGCACGGCGATCTCGGCAGGCCATTCAGCCACGTCCTGCAACACCGCGAACAGGCTCTCCGACAGCTGCTTCTTGATTTCCGGGGAGCGCCCGCTGAGCATCGCCAGCTTGACGTGAACAAAGCCGCGCTCGCCCTGGCCGGTGCCGATACGGAACACCTCGTGCTTCACCGCCCGGCTCTTGATGTCGAACTCTGCCGCAAACTGCCCGGACGCCACCAGTGCGTGGTTGAGCCGCAGCAGGGCTTTGTCGGCATCCAGTGCCAGGTTGGCGGTGTATTCCATATGCAGCTGAGGCATGGCAGAGCTCCCGAGGGTGATGAAAAAAAGGGCGATAGATATACCACAGCACGGCCACTGTGTTTTGCCCGTGAATGCTCTAGGGCGGCGCTTCCAGTGTCCGGAGCCGGGGACCAGCCGAGCCCTCGCTCAACGCCCCTTGGCCAGGGCATCGGGCAGCAGGTCGCGCTCGCTCATGAAACTTTCCAGGCGTGAGCGCAACCAGCGTTCGGCAGGGTCGGTGTCGACATGGCTGAGCCAGACCATGGACAGGTCCAGGGTCGGGGTCTTGAACGGATAGGGCTCACAAAACAACTGCCCCGACGCGGCCATGGCCTGCGCCGTGTAATCCGGCAGGCTGGCCAACAGGTCGGTGCCGGCGAGCAGGGCTGGCAAGGAGCTGTATTGCGGTACCGACAGCACCACCTGGCGCTTGCGGCCGATATCCGCCAGCCACTCATCGGCAAAGCCGCTGATATTGGCCGTGTGGGACACCAGCACATGGGGCCGGGCGCAGTACTCATCCAGGGTCAGCGGTGTGTCGCTGGCATCGGCCCGCAATACGCTGGGCTGGATATGCCGCAGCAACTTGCGCTTGGCATTGGCCGGCAAGCCGCGGGTCTGGCTGATGCCCACGGTGATATCGCCCGAGGCCAACAGGTCGGGAATCCGCCAGTAATCCACATGCTGGACCACAAACACCACTTGCGGCGCCTCCTGGCGCAAGGCCCGCAACAACGGCGGCAGCAGGCCGAACTCGACGTCATCGGACAGCCCGATGCGAAAGGTCATGGTGCTGCTGGCAGGGTCGAAATCGTGGGTCAGGCTCAGGGCCGACGACAGCGCATCCAGGGCCGGCGACAGGTGTTGGATAATCTCCTCAGCCCGCGCCGTGGGCTCCATACGGTGCCCGACGCGGATAAACAACGGGTCGTTGAACATCGCCCGCAGACGGTTGAGCGCCGAACTGATGGTGGGCTGGCCAAGAAACAACTTCTCCGCCACCCGCGTGACATTGCGTTCGAGCATCAGCGTCTCGAACACCACCATCAAGTTGATATCGGCCTTGCGCAATTCATTGCGATTCATCCATCTACTCCCCTGTCCCCATCCGCCGAGCAGTGTAGAAAGGCCAGGGGGCGCCGTCTATGCGACTCAGGGTGAAGAATCGCTCGGGTTCAAACTGGGCGTTGTCAGGGAACCAGTCCAGGGGAGCAACGCGCACTGTTTCGCATCAAACATCCCCTGCTACGAGGCCGTGGGCGCAAGACGTGGCCGCTCCAGAGCGGTGGCGATCAGCCGGGTAAATACCTGCAAGGTTTCCAGCAGATAAGGGTCGTGCAGTTTGGCCGGCTGCGGATCCAGGGCACACAAGGTCCCGAAAAACGTGCCGTCGGAGAAGACGATGGGCAGCGAGATGTAACTTTCGAAGCCATACATTTTCGGCACAGGGTGCTGGGCAAACACGGGCTCGGCGCTGGCGTGCTGGATGATGATCGGCTTGCCGTGCTGACGCAGTTCATTGCACAGGGTGGCTTCAGGCATCAGCTCATCCCCCGGCCCCAATCCGAAATGCAATTCGTCATGCACCGCGCAGGCGATCCAGCGCTGCTCAGTCACCTTGGCAATGGCGGCGAAGCGCAGCGAGGTCAAGCGCGTCACCTGCGTAAGGATATCGGATGTGGCCTCGATCTCGGCGATGGTGGCTATTTCCTCCGCCGTCAGGAGATCGATGCCCAAGGCCGATTTAACTTTGAACGGCTCCGCTGTCGTATTAATCCCTGTCACTTTCAGGCCTCCATTTTCTCTCGCAAAAGATTGCATGAACGCCGCATTGCAACACGCCAGAAGAAACCTGATCAAGCCGATCAACACCTGCCTTAACCCTCGACAAGGTCTTCGACCGCAACTCGGTTCGGTGGCGCCCAATGGGGCAAAGTCCGCGTGGAATCACAACCTTGCTTAGGACCACCGCAAAATCGTTGCGTGCTGCCTGCTAATGACAAAAATATCGCCCACAAAAAAGCCCCGTAACTTATTCAGTTACGGGGCTTTTATTTGTATGGCGGAGAGATAGGGATTCGAACCCTAGGTACTGTCGCCAGTACAACGGATTTCGAATCCGTCCCATTCGGCCACTCTGGCATCTCTCCAACGGCGCGCATCATAACAGCACCTTTGCCCGAAGCGAAGCCCCTGGGCAAAATTTTTCCGTGCTATCAGTTGCTTGCGTCGATTACAGCGGTACGCCCAGACGGTTGGCGACTTCTTCGTAGGCTTCGATCACATCACCGAGGCCCTGGCGGAAGCGGTCCTTGTCCATCTTCTTCTTGGTGTCCTTGTCCCACAGGCGGCAGCCGTCGGGGCTGAATTCATCGCCCAGGACGATGGAGCCATCGCTGAACACACCGAACTCCAGCTTGAAGTCCACCAGCAGCAGGCCGGCGTCGTCGAACAGTTTGCTCAGGACTTCGTTGACCTTGAGGGACAACTCTTTCATGCGCACCAGTTGCTCGGCTGTGCCCCAACCGAACGCCACCACGTGGGATTCGTTGATGAACGGGTCGCCCTTGGCGTCGTCCTTGAGGAACAGTTCGAAGGTGTAAGGGTTGAGTTTCAAGCCCTCTTCCACACCCAGGCGCTTGACCAGGCTACCGGCCGCGTAGTTACGCACTACGCATTCCACCGGGATCATGTCGAGCTTCTTCACCAGGCACTCGTTGTCGCCCAGCAGCTTGTCGAACTGAGTCGGCACACCCGCTTCTTCGAGTTTCTGCATGATGAAGGCGTTGAACTTGTTGTTCACCATACCCTTGCGGTCCAACTGCTCGATGCGCTTGCCGTCGAACGCCGAAGTGTCGTTGCGAAACAGCAGGATCAAGCGGTCAGCGTCATCGGTCTTGTAAACCGATTTGGCTTTGCCGCGGTAGAGTTCTTCACGTTTTTCCATGATGGGCTCCGCTTGCTAAGTAGGTGGGCTAGGCGATGTGTCGCCAGTCGAGCCCTGAATCTTGATCGGCCAGTTGCAGCCAGTCCGGGTCGCACCCAAGGGTGTCGACAAAACATTGCCGGGCCAGCTGCGGCAGGTTGTTCTTGCTGCTCAGGTGGGCCAGGACCAGGTGTTGCAGGTCTTGCCAGCCCAACTCATACACCAGGTACGCCGCCTGGTGGTTGTTCAAATGTCCCAGTTCGCCGCCCACCCGCTGCTTGAGAAAGTAGGGGTAATGACCGCGAGCCAGCAGGTCTCGGCAGTGGTTGGACTCGATCATCAAGGCATCGAGGTTCCGGTAACCGTCCAGCACCTTGGCGCAGTAGGATCCGAGGTCGGTGAGGACGCCGAAACGTCGCTCACCGTCACTGAATACATACTGCGTCGGTTCCTGGGCGTCGTGAGCCACGGCAATCACGTCAATGCTCAAGGCACCGATTTGCAGCTGCTCGCCACCGGCCAGGAAACCTGCGGGTTCAATAGGTTTGCGCATCCCGCGCAAGGTACCGCGACTGAGGTACACCGGAAGATTGTAGCGCCGAGACAGCAAACCCACGCCATGCACGTGGTCGGCATGTTCGTGGGTCACCAGGATGGCGCTCAGCTGCGTGGGATCGACTCCCAGGCGCAGCAGGCGCCGCTCGGTTTCGCGCAAGGAGAAACCACAATCCACCAGGACGTACGTGTCATTACTGGCTACCAGCGTGCCATTCCCTTGGCTACCACTGCCGAGAACGGCGAAACGCATCAGATCAGCCCAGGTTGTCCTGAATCACGCCCAACACTTTGCGCGCCACATCGGCGGGCGCCACGGTGTTGATGTTTTTCTCGACGGTAACCTGCACGTTCTCGCCAACCTTGCTCAGGCGAACCTGATAGCGCTCGGCACGGGCTTCGATTTCTTCCTTGGCCGGCTTGCTGCCGAAGAGCTTGCCGAAGAAGCCAGGTTCTTCGTTCTTGCGCTCGGCTTTTTCCGCCAGGTTGATGTAGTACAGGCCCAGGCTGCGGTTGATGTCCTCAACCCGCCACTCGCCCTGCTCCAGGGCACGGCCAACGCTGGACCAGGCGCGATCGAGGTCGGCGCCCAGGTTCAATACCGGGTTGCCGCTGCCGTCTTCGCTCAGGCTCACGCGGCTTGGCGTATCGAAATCACGCGCAGCGAGCAGGGACACGGAACCGCCCTTCTCGGCGCTGCGGCTCATGCTGGCCAACAGGTCATCCACCAGGGCGGCGTCCAGGCCAGTGTTGACCGAACGATTGGTGAACTCGACATCCGCCGTACTGCCGGCAGGGCGCGCGGCGCTGACCACATAGACTTCACTGGTGTTGCGCTGCACGCCAGGCTCGATGCGCACCCGCACGCGGGCCTCGCTGTCGCCGGACACACCAGCACTGCTCAGGCGTTTGGCCACCGACGCAGAAAGCTCGTCAGGGTGCTGCCAGGAGGTAGTGAACTCACCGGTTTGCGGGCGCTGCTCATCCAGGCGGAAACCGTTGTCCTGGAAGAACTGCACGGCCACTGGCCAGACTTCCGCCGGCGAGTGCTGGGCCAGAACCCACTGGGCGTCGCCGCTCTTCTGCAGGGTGTAGTCGCTAGCATCGGCCATCGCCGACAGTGGCTGCGGACGCGGGACGATGTACTCGCCCTTGACGTTGTCATCCGCCACGTTGCGCGGGATCGGCAGCAGGGGATCCAGGCGCTTGGCCGTGCTGACGTCCGGTGGCAGTTGCATCGGAGCGGTTTGTTGCGCTTGCAGGTAATCACTGCCGCGGTCGCGGAAATAACCTTCCGGACCCCAAATCCAACCGCAGCCGCTGGTGCTGGAGATAATCAAGGCAAGTGCGGAAAGTCCGGCCATTCGCTTCATGCGTAGTACTTCCTCAATTAAACCAGTACGCCGGACTGGCGCATGGCCTGCCGCAGCGGTTCGTGACAGGCTGCGCTGAGCCAGGTGAGCGGCAGACGGATACCGTCCGGCATCAAGCCCATTTCATGCAGGGCCCATTTCACGGGAATAGGGTTGGATTCGATGAACAAGGTCTTGTTCAGCGGCATCAGTTTTTCGTGGATCGCCCGGGCAGTGGCGGCATCGCCGGCCATGGCCGCTGCGCACAGTTCGCTCATGGCGCGCGGTGCGACGTTGGCGGTCACCGAGATGTTGCCCTTGCCGCCCAGCAGGATCAGCTCGACAGCGGTGGCGTCGTCGCCGGAATACACCAGGAAATCGCTGCTCACGCCGGCCAGGATGTCCTTGGCCCGCTGCAGGTCGCCGGTGGCTTCCTTGATACCGATGATGTTTTTCACGGTGGACAGGCGAATGACTGTTTCAGCCTGCATGTCACACGCGGTGCGGCCTGGCACGTTGTAGAGGATCTGTGGAATGTCCACCGCCTCGGCAACGGCGCGGAAGTGCTGATACAGGCCTTCCTGGGTCGGCTTGTTGTAGTACGGAGTTACCAGCAGGCATGCATCGGCGCCGGCGGTCTTCGCATTGGTGGTCAGTTCGATCGCTTCACGCGTCGAGTTGGCGCCTGTGCCGGCAATCACCGGGATACGCCCTGCAACCTGAGCGACCACGCGACGAATCACTTCGATGTGTTCGTTGACATCCAGGGTGGCCGATTCACCGGTAGTGCCGACCGCCACGATGGCGTTGGTGCCCTCTTGCAGGTGGAAGTCCACCAGTTTGCTCAGGCTGTCCCAGTCGAGACGACCCTGTGCATCCATGGGTGTGACCAGTGCCACCATACTGCCCGCAATCATGCAACCGCTCCTGCCGGAAAAAGAGAGCGGTAATGGTACTGGCGCCAAGATGCTTGCACAAGCGAAGTCCAGCGCCGTGAGCATTCCCCTGAGCGATGGTTTTCGCTACCCTTCAGGCTTTGATCGCTACCGATAAGCTGGTACACCGGCCTCCAGCCCGCCCGTTCGGCCCCCAAAGCCCCATTCCTGCGTTGCCACCCTGCGCCCTCGCTGCTCAGGGGCTTGTTGCAACCGCCTGGTTCAGGGGCTCTGAAATCCGTACGACGCGCTGACCGGACACTGGCTTGCGAAAAGTATCGACCGCTCATCGCTTTAGGAATGCTGCATGTCCACCCCCACAGTCCGCGAACAATTCCTTGTTATCAGTGCCCTCGGCGCCAACCCCATGGAGCTGACAAACGTCCTGTGCCGCGCCAGCCATGAAAACCGCTGCGCCGTGGTGACCTCCCGCCTGACTCGTCATGGCGAATGCAGCGCGCTGGTCTTGCAGATTTCCGGCAGCTGGGACGCCTTGGCGCGCCTGGAAAGCGGCTTGCCGTTCCTGGCCAAGAAACACGCCTTCACGGTCAACGTGGTGCGCAGCGCTGCCCTGGAAAACCGTCCCCAGGCCCTGCCTTATGTGGCCTATGTCAGCGCGGCCTACCGCTCGGACATCGTCAACGAGCTGTGCCAGTTCTTCATCGACCACCAGGTCGAGCTGGAAAACCTCACGTGCGACACCTACCTGGCACCGCAAACCGGCGGCACCATGCTCAACGCCACCTTTACCGTGACCTTGCCGGCCGGCACCCAGATCAGTTGGCTGCGTGACCAGTTTCTGGATTTCGCCGATGCCATGAACCTCGATGCCCTGATCGAACCTTGGCGCCCACAGAACCCAATGTAAGGAAGCCCCCATGGCCGTTGCCATCGACCAAGCCGTTGCCGATTTCCAGGCCCCTGCCACCAGCGGGCAAACCGTCAGCCTTTCGGGGCTGAAGGGTAAACAGGTAGTGATCTACTTTTATCCGAAGGACAGCACTCCGGGTTGCACCACCGAGGGCCAGGGCTTCCGCGATCAATACGCGGCATTCCAGGCGGCCAATACCGAGATTTTCGGTATCTCCCGCGACAGCCTGAAGTCCCACGAGAACTTCAAGTGCAAGCAGGAGTTTCCTTTCGAGCTGATCAGCGACAAGGACGAAGCCGTCTGCCAGCTGTTCGATGTGATCAAGCTGAAGAAACTCTACGGCAAGGAATACCTGGGGGTGGATCGCAGCACCTTCCTGATCGATAAGGACGGCGTCCTGCGTCAGGAGTGGCGCGGTGTGAAGGTGCCAGGCCACGTCGATGCCGTGCTGGCCGCCGCTCAGGCGCTGAACAAGGTCTGATGACGACATGACAGGGCGGCTGAGCCAGCCGCCCTGCTGCCTTTAGAGCAGAGGCGCGACCACCGGCTCTTTTCTCGGCCAGGCATCCAGCACCGCCTTGAACAGGGTGGCCAGGGGAATCGCAAAGAATATCCCCCAGAAGCCCCACAGCCCGCCGAACAACAACACCGCACAGATGATCGCTACCGGATGCAGGTTCACTGCCCCCGAAAACAGCAGCGGCACCAAGACGTTGCCGTCTAGGGTCTGGATGATCCCGTAGACTGCCATCAGGTAAATGAATTGATCGCTCCAGCCCCACTGGAACAAGGCGATCAGCGCCACCGGCACGGTCACCACCACGGTGCCGACATAGGGCACCACCACCGAAAGCCCGACCAAAAGCGCCAGCAACGCCGCGTAGTTGAGCCCCAGCGCCACGAAGGCGATGTAGGTGACGCCACCACAAATGACGATTTCGATCACCTTGCCGCGAATGTAGTTGGCGATCTGCCGATTCATTTCCTGAGCCACCCGAGTGATCAACGCGCGCTCACGAGGCAGGTAGCCACGCACCCAGCGACTGATCATCGCCCGGTCCTTGAGGAAGAAAAACACCAGGATCGGCACCAGCACCAGGTAGATCATGATATTGACCAGCAAAGGCAGGCTGGACAGAGAGAACGTCAGCGCCCACTGGCCAAACTTGCCGATCTCCCCCCGCGCAGCCTCAATGGCTTGCAGCACCTGCTCGTCGGACACCAGGTGGGGATAGCGCTCCGGTAGCAGCAGGAGCAAGGATTGCCACTTGGCGAGCATGCCCGGCAATTCGTTGAACAAGGTTACGAACTGATGCCAAAGCAAAGGCACCACCACCAGGATAAACACCAGCAACAGCCCCATGAACAGAGCGAACACCAGCCCCACCGCCGCACCGGCAGGCACCCGCAAGCGCTCCAGGCTGACCACCAACCCCTGCATCAGGTAGGCCAGCACCATGCCTGCCAATACCGGCGCAAGCATGCCGCCGAGTGTCAGCACCGCCGTGAAGCCGAGGAACAACAGCACCGCGAGCACCACGGCCTCCTCGTCGGAGAAGTAGCGCTGAATCCAGTCGCGTAACACTTTGAACATCAATGTTCCTTAAAGAGAGGTGGCAAAGAACAGCCTGCACTCAGGCCTTCTTCAGCCAGTAACGATAAACCCCCGCCTCGTCTTCTTCACGCAGCAAGGTGTGGCCAGCCAGGCGGGCAAAGGTACGGAAATCGCGCTGCGACCCAGCATCTGTCGCAATGACTTTGAGCACGGCTCCGCTGGCCAGGCGGTTGAGCTCCAGCTTGGCCTTGAGTAACGGCAACGGACAGTTCAAACCGCTGGCATCCAGCTCGGCGTCATGCTCTACAGCGTCGATCATTGGGTCACTCCGGTCCGGTTTTCAAGGCACCTAGAATACCCTGCAAGGTCACTCGACATGTAGCGAGCCAATCAAAGAGCGGTAGCACGGCGATTTTCCTGAGGCTGCATAAACAGACGCCCAGGGTTTTGAGAAAGCACTTTTAGCCGCGCAGTTTTCACACCAATCGTCTGGTCCCGGACCCAGTGTCCAGCTACAGTAGAGCCTTTGTCGACTAAGGCTTTGTGCATGACTTTTCTGCGCCCTACCCTGCTGACGCTCGCTTGCCTGCTCGCCTCACCGGGCTTCGCCGACGACCTGCCGTCACTCGGCGACGCCAGTTCTGCCATTGTCTCGCCGCAACAGGAATACCAACTGGGCCGCGCCTGGCTGGCCCTTCTGCGTAGCCAGGTTTCGCAGCTCAACGATCCGCAACTCAAGGATTACGTCGAAACCAGCGTCTATAAACTGGTGGAAACCAGTCAGGTCAATGACCGGCGCCTGGAGTTCATCCTGATCAACAGCCCACAACTCAACGCCTTTGCCGCCCCTGGCGGGATTGTCGGGGTTAACGGCGGGCTGTTTCTCAACGCCCAGACCGAAGGCGAGTACGCCTCGGTACTGGCTCACGAATTGGCTCACCTTTCGCAACGCCACTTTGCCCGTGGCGTTGAAGCCCAACAGCGGATGCAGGTGCCAATGATGGCCGCCCTGCTGGCCGGTATCGTGATCGCCGCCGCCGGTGCCGGCGACGCCGGGATCGCCACTATTGCCGGGACCCAGGCGGCGGCCATCCAGGAGCAGCGGCGCTTCTCTCGACAGAACGAGCAGGAAGCCGACCGTATCGGCATCCTCAACCTGGAGAAAGCCGGCTACGACCCGCGCTCCATGCCGACCATGTTCGAACGCCTGATGCGCCAATACCGCTTCGACGCCAAGCCACCAGAATTCCTCCTCACTCACCCGGTGACCGAATCCCGTATCGCCGACACCCGCAACCGCGCCGAGCAGGCCAAACTCGGCGGCACCGAAGACAGCATGCGCTACCAGCTGATACGCGCGCGGGTGCAATTGACCTATGAAGACTCCCCGGGCCTGGCCGCCAAGCGCTTTCGCGCCCAGCTCGACGAAAACCCGAAAAATGACGTGGCCCGGTACGGCCTGGCCATTGCCCAGATCAAAGGCAGCCAGTGGAACGACGCCCGAGACAACCTCAAACAGTTGCTGGCCAAGCTGCCGAATGACATCACCTACAACCTGGCGCAAATCGAACTGGACATCGCCAACAGTCGCCTGGCGGATGCCCAATCACGCACGGAGCGCATGATTGCCCTGTACCCCGGCAACTACCCGCTGAACCAGATGCGCGTCGACTTGCTGCTCAAGCAGAACCGTCCGGCCGACGCCGAAAAAGCCCTGGAGAGCCTGCTCAAGACTCGCCCGGACGATCCGGACGTCTGGTATTCGGTGGCCGAGACCCGCGGCCTGTCCGGCAACATCATTGGCCTGCACCAGGCTCGAGCCGAATACTTTGCCCTGGTGGGCGACTATCGCCAGGCCATCCAGCAGCTCGACTTCGCCAAACGCCGCGCCGGCAGCAACTTCCCGCTGTCTTCACGTATTGATGCTCGCCAACGCGAGCTGATGGACCAGGAGCAAATGGTCAAAGACATGATGCGCTGACGGTTCAAGCGCCCACAAAAAAGCCCGCCTCTTTCAAGGCGGGCTTTTTCATGGGGTCAGATACCCGTCGGACAGGTTACTCAGCCAGTTTGAAGGTGATAAAGCTGGCTCGCCCCTGACGCAACACACGCATGGACACCGAACGATTCTTCGGCAATGCCTGAGCAATCTCAGTGAAGTTCTTCGCCGATGTAATGGCTTGGTTGTTCAGGTGAGTGATCACATCGCCGGGCTGCAGGCCGATCAGCGCGGCTGGGCCATCCTGCACCTCCTTGATGACCACGCCGCCTTTGAGGTCGAAGGACTTCTTCTGCTCATCGCTCAGCTCAATCACGGCAACACCCAGGCGGTTGCTGCTGCGCTCGACACCAGACTTGGGCAACGCACTCAACTCCTTGTCTTCATCAGGAATCGCGCCCACGGTCAGCTCAACGTTCTTGCGCTTGCCCTCACGAATCACTTCCAGATTGGCCTTGGCACCAGCCTTCAGTGCACCCACCAGATGGGGCAAATCGGCCGACATCACAATAGGCTGGCCATTGAGGCTGAGGATCACATCACCCACTTGCAAGCCACCCTTGGCTGCCGGGCCGTCATCCTGAATCTGTGCCACCAGCGCACCGGCCGGCTTGTCCAGACCGAAGGACTCGGCCAGGTCTTTGTTCACTTCCTGAATAACCACACCCAACCAGCCACGACTGACTTTGCCACCGCTTTTCAGTTGGTTGGAAACGTCCATGGCGACATCGATCGGAATGGCGAACGAAACGCCCATGAAGCCACCCGAACGGGTGTAGATCTGGGAGTTGATCCCTACTACTTCACCCGCCAGGTTGAACAACGGACCGCCGGAGTTGCCCGGGTTGATCGGCACATCGGTCTGGATGAACGGTACGTAGTTTTCATTCGGCAGACTGCGGCCGATGGCGCTGACGATACCTTGGGTCACAGTGTGGTCAAAGCCAAACGGCGAACCGATGGCGACAACCCATTGGCCGGCTTTCAGGTCCTGGGATTTACCCAACTTCAGGACCGGAAGGTCTTTACCGTCGATTTTCAGCAACGCCACATCGGAACGCGGGTCGGTGCCGATCAGCTTGGCCTTCAACTCACTACGGTCAGCCAGACGCACAAGGATTTCATCCGCGTCGGCAATCACGTGATTGTTGGTGAGGATGTAGCCGTCGGAGGAGATGATGAACCCCGAACCCAGGGATTGCGCCTCACGCTGGCGACCGCCCTGAGGCGAACGTGGCTGAGGCATGCCCCGCTCAAAGAACTCCCGCAGCATCGGCGGCAACCCTTCCAGATCCGGCATTTGCTGGTTGGAGACCTTGCGATCAGGCAACTTCTGCGTGGTACTGATGTTTACCACGGCGGGCGACGCCTGCTCGACCAACTGAGTGAAGTCAGGCAAGTCAGCGGCCTGGGCCGACACCGCCTGACCGAGCACAATCACGGTGGCAAAAATGGAAAGGTAAGACTTCAAGCGAGGTATCGACATACGACTCCCGTTACTACGAGCGTGATTAAGCGATATGGGGCAAAAAATACCGTGCTGAATGCGCAGGTACTTTTGCTCCAGGAACGGCGAACAAGGCCAGAACCGAGGGGCTCTGACCTATAGAAAAATAAAGGGGATTTTGCAAATGAAATTGCTGACCAAACATTTCATCTTCTCAATTGTGGAGTCGACATCACTGTCCTCTTACACAACCAACAAAGGCTTGCCGAGCGCTAAATCAGCGCTCACTGCTTGGCGGTAGCGTCGGAGCGCATCGACAAGGCAATACGCTCAGCAGTACCAATAGGGATCTCGCCAACCACCGTCACCATCATCTCCCCCTCGGGCGTGGTCAAACGCCGCGAAACCGCTACGGTTGGCCCCAGTTGGGTTCGAGTGTCCGTCACCGTGGCGCCATTGAGTGGCTCCAGGAATACGGAGAAACGCGCCAGGCCGTCGTCATACAGAAGGCTGTTAACGATAGTTCGGGTTTCAGGATCCTTGCGGGCCGTGCTACTGGTTAGTTCAAAGCCAGGCGGAAGCCAGTCCGAATGCCAGACCTGCGCAGCTTTCACCGCGGAAGCCTTGTCACTTTCCAATGTGACCGCCTTACAGTCAGAGCTAGGTTGCAGCTCGCTGCTTTGCGGCACATCTGCAGTGTCCAGTCGAGTGAACTGGAAACGCTCCAGCAACTGCCCTTTGTCGTTCAACAGCAACGACTTCAGGGGTAACCCGGTCTCACGATCCAAGTGCAGTTCGAAACCGTAACGATGCTGATCGCGCGGCGTCAGAGAGATGATCACAGCCTCGCGACCCGCCACACGGGATTTTCCGATGACGGCGAGGTCGTACCAACTCTTGAGTTTTTTCGGATCCAGGGCTCGCGCCGAGGAATCAGGAGCATCGCCCAAACCCGCTACCAGCGTGCCGCTGACGCACTGAGTACGCCCATCGACACGCACGACCTCCTGAGCGGATCCATCGAGCTGAATCAAGCGCTCGCGGACCTTACCATCCTGGACTAGATGCCAGATGTTATGGGTCGAAAAACTACCGTTGCGCTCATAAACGAAGGTGCCCTGGAAGCTCTGCTGCTGCTCGGCTTGCCCAAGACGCTGCAACCAATCCTGGGCTTCATCGGCATGGGCTGGAACAACAAACCAGCCACTAAGCAGAAGCGAAAGTAGAGGTATGGCGCGCATGATCCTCCTTAGCGGTTTTCCAAGCTCGCCGCACGGGCGTAAGGCAGAGCGCTTTCAGTACCTTTAAGGGCCGCTTGCTGAGCATGTTGACGCAGGTAGCTTGGCAGACGCTGATCGTGCCAGCCTGGCTGACCTTGCAATACACCATTGGCCATTGGACCGGTGGTGTCCGAACTCTCACTATAGCCGGCCAATACAGCAGGGCCTTTGACTTGCGGAGCCGCCAAGGTTGTCTGGCCGGACTGCTGAGCCAATTCGACACCAGCGATCTCGTCCTGGTTGTACAGGCGAACACCTGCCAATACAGCCACCGTCACCGATGCTGCAACCGCCAGGCGACCCAGGCTACGCCATGGTCCGCGAGAGGCTTTAGCCGGTACGGCTTCATCAGCCAGCGCAGCAGAAACGGCGGCTGCAATGTCTAGACGTGGAAGCAGCAATTCCTTGTGCATGGCCGCCCGGGCGATTTGATAACGAGCCCAAGTCTCACGGGTTTCCACTTCGTCAACGGCATTTAATACCCGACGCAATTCCAGTTCGTCCGCTTCGTTATCCATCACCGCGGACAGCGATTCCTGCAGGGCTTCACGACTCATGGCGGTTCCTCTCTTGGCTGTCGCCGCTGTCTCAGGTTTCCTGCAACAACGGCTGCAGGGCTTTATCGATGGCTTCCCGAGCGCGGAAAATCCGGGAGCGCACGGTACCCACCGGACATTGCATGACGCTCGCAATGTCCTCGTAACTCAGACCATCGAATTCACGTAAAGTTAAAGCTGTACGCAAATCTTCTGGAAGTTGCTGGATGGTTCGATGGACGGTGCCTTCGATCTCATCCCGCAGCAATGCACGCTCCGGCGACTCGAGATCCTTGAGGCCATGATCGCCATCGTAGAACTCTGCATCCTCAGAACTGACATCGCTATCCGGCGGCCGACGGCCGCGTGAAACCAGATAGTTTTTCGCCGTGTTAATGGCGATACGATACAGCCACGTATAAAACGCACTGTCACCGCGGAAATTACCAAGTGCACGGTAAGCCTTGATAAAGGCTTCTTGTGCGACATCCTGGGCTTCATGGGTGTCGTGCACAAAACGCACGATCAACCCGAGAATTTTGTGCTGGTATTTCAGCACTAGCAGATCGAACGCTCGCTTGTCACCGCGTTGAACGCGCTCGACCAGCTGCTGATCCTCTTCCTGGGTTAGCATGAACACTCCTCGATAAGCTCGGAGGAGGCTTGCATTGCTAATCGATCAGGCTTGCAAACATAGACTCGGGCTTTTCGCAAAAGTTCTCCCCCTCCAAGCAAGTTTCCTGCGGGCTCTGATCCGGCACGCACGAAAAACGCAGCGCGGGCTGGGCCGGCTGCGCGAATAATCCTGTCGTCGATTTCAGCGGCAATGACCGCAACACAAATGCTGCATAAAGCCGACGCTGTCCCTTCTTTCAGGCAACCTTCTATTGAGCTTGGGCACTTGGCAAAAGTTCCCAATCTTTATAGCCGTGCAGAACGAACATTGTGTAACCGAGAAGAGAAAAAGACTGCTACATCTTCGATACAGTCGTCAGATCACCGACACAAGCAGGCAATTGATCCAGACGAAGCGGCGGACACGAACCACTCTTTTGGTCACCGTAGTTTCACAATGCCACGAAGGCTCGCTATTGTGCCGATCCCCCCCTCTATATACTAGTGGGCTGTGTGGCTGCCTTGACTCGCCGATCCAGGCTTCTTGCGCCACCCCCGACCCGGGTCGCTTTGAGCGGAATCCTGAAATGAGCCAACAGTTTCAACACGATGTACTGGTGATTGGCAGCGGCGCTGCCGGCTTGAGCCTCGCACTGACCCTTCCCGATCATCTGCGCATTGCGGTATTGAGCAAGGGCGACCTCGCCAATGGCTCCACATTCTGGGCCCAGGGCGGCGTTGCTGCCGTTCTGGACGATACCGACACCATCGAATCCCACGTCGCTGACACCCTCAATGCTGGCGGCGGCCTGTGCCACGAAGACGCGGTGCGTTTCACCGTCGAGCACAGTCGCGAAGCCATCCAGTGGCTGATCGACCAGGGCGTACCGTTTACCCGCGATGAAGACGGCAGCAATGTCGACGGTACCTTCGAGTTTCACCTGACCCGCGAAGGCGGCCACAGCCATCGGCGCATCATCCATGCCGCCGACGCCACTGGCGCGGCGATCTTCAAGACATTGCTGAGCCAGGCTCGGCAACGCCCAAACATCGAACTGCTCGAACAACGAGTCGCTGTCGACCTGATCACCGAAAAACGCCTGGGCCTCGACGGCGACCGCTGCCTGGGTGCCTATGTGCTCAACCGCGGCACGGGCGAGGTCGACACCTTTGGCGCACGGTTCGTGATTCTCGCGTCCGGCGGCGCCGCCAAGGTCTACCTCTATACCAGCAACCCGGATGGCGCCTGCGGGGATGGCATCGCCATGGCTTGGCGCTCCGGCTGCCGGGTGGCGAACCTGGAGTTCAATCAGTTCCACCCCACCTGCCTGTATCACCCCCAGGCCAAGAGTTTCCTGATCACCGAAGCCCTGCGGGGCGAAGGCGCGCACCTGAAGCTGCCCAACGGCGAACGCTTCATGCAACGCTTCGACCCTCGGGCCGAGCTGGCGCCACGGGACATTGTGGCCCGTGCCATCGACCATGAAATGAAGCGCCTGGGCATCGACTGCGTGTACCTGGACATCAGCCACCAGCCGGAAGCCTTTATCAAAAGCCACTTCCCGACGGTCTATGAGCGCTGCCTGGAATTTTCCATCGACATCACCAAGCAACCGATCCCAGTGGTGCCGGCGGCCCACTACACCTGCGGCGGCGTGCTGGTGGACCAACATGGCCGCACCGACGTGCCAGGCCTCTACGCCATCGGCGAGACCAGCTTCACCGGCCTCCACGGCGCCAACCGCATGGCCAGCAACTCATTGCTCGAATGCTTTGTCTACGCGCGTTCCGCGGCCAGCGACATCCTCGAACAGCTGTCCCAAGTGAACATCCCCGAAGCCCTGCCCGCCTGGGACGCCAGCCAGGTCACCGATTCCGATGAAGACGTGATCATTGCGCACAACTGGGACGAACTGCGGCGATTCATGTGGGACTACGTCGGCATCGTGCGCACCAGCAAGCGCCTGCAACGAGCCCAGCACAGGGTTCGCTTGCTGCTGGACGAAATCGATGAGTTCTACAGCAACTACAAGGTCAGTCGTGACCTCATCGAGTTGCGCAACCTGGCCCAGGTAGCCGAGCTGATGATTCGCTCCGCCATGGAACGCAAGGAAAGCCGCGGCCTGCACTACACCCTCGATTACCCGCAGATGCTGGCCGAGGCCCGGGACACTATTCTGGTGCCGCCCACCTACGCCGACTGAACTTGAGTCGTACCCGCAGGCGGCGATGCACATCCGCCGCCTGCGAGTCGGCGGGCACACAGATTGATCGCACCCGGCGCTCCCCGCGCACACGAAAACGCAGCACCACCATCAATGGCAAGGCCAGGCTGTCAGGGCGCAACTGCACTGCCTGCCAGCCTGCTGCCGCATTCCACAGCTCCCAGCCATCGGCAGTGCGCCGCAACCCACGGAAAGCCCGAGGGTGAGTCAATAGAATCTGGCGCGGCAAGACCCAGGCGCCATGCGCCAGGCACAGCAAAATGCCGAGCAGGCAGGCCCAGGGCGGTGCATTCAGGATCAACAGAGTGCCCAGCGCGAACAGCTGGGCCAGGAGATACGCCGCCAGCAAGTGCCGTGAGGCCCGCCAGCGGCATTCAAACGCGTTACTTGGGCTGGACACGATCCAGGATCATGCGAACCATGCGCTGCAACTCAGGATCTTCCGATTCGCTGCGCTCCATGAACCAGCCGAACATGTCC
The DNA here is from genome assembly GCF_023241665.1 of Pseudomonas morbosilactucae. NCBI lineage: Bacteria > Pseudomonadati > Pseudomonadota > Gammaproteobacteria > Pseudomonadales > Pseudomonadaceae > Pseudomonas > Pseudomonas morbosilactucae. Next base: position 52,779 of record NZ_JALQCX010000049.1, read on the forward strand.
TGATCTTCGCACTCAAGCAGCTTGCGGTAGCATTCGCGATCCACCTCATTGAGATGCGCATAGACCTCTTTCACAAAGGGCACCAGCAACACGTCAAGCTCAAGCATGCCGCGGCGGCTGTGCCAGTAGAGGCGGTTCAGTTCAACATCTTCGACCATGGAGCGCTCCTCAAATAGAGCGCAAGTATACAGGCCGAAGGGCACGAGAACAGTCGGCTTTGGTCGGCCACCACCGGTCCTTTGTGAACTACCCATTTCAAGGGCGCCCCCTTATGATGGCGACCAGACTTTTTGACCCTGCGATGACCCATGGCTGATTCCGCTTTTTTCTGCACGCTGTCCCACGAAGGCGTCCTCGCCGTCCGCGGCCCCGACGCCAGCAAATTCCTTCAGGGTCAGTTGACCTGCAACCTCAACTACTTGAGCGAATCCCAGTCGAGCCTCGGCGCCCGCTGCACCCAGAAAGGCCGCATGCAATCCAGCTTCCGCATCTTGCTCGAGGGCGACGGCTGCCTGTTAGCCATGGCCAGCGAGCTGCTGGAGCCGCAACTGGCGGACCTGAAAAAATACGCCGTGTTTTCAAAGGCCAAGCTCAGTGATGAAAGTGCCAACTGGGTGCGCTTCGGCCTGCAACAGGCGGATGCCAGCCTCAGCGCCCTGGGGCTGGAGCTGCCGGAAACCGATGGCGCCGTGGCCCGGGCTGGTGGCCTGATCTCAGTGCGGGTTTCCCCTCAGCGCGCCGAACTCTGGGCCCCGGCCGATCAAGCCGACAGCCTGCGCACCCGCCTGGCCAGCCAATTGGCTGAAAGTGACCTGAACCCGTGGCTGCTGGGGCAGATCCGCGCCGGCATTGGCCAGGTCATGCCCACCACCCGCGAGTTGTTCATCCCGCAGATGCTCAACCTGCAAGCCATCGGCGGCGTCAGTTTCAAGAAAGGCTGCTACACCGGCCAGGAAATCGTGGCGCGTATGCAGTACCTCGGCAAACTCAAGCGTCGCTTGTATCGGCTGACCGTGGCCGCCGGGGATTTACCCGCGCCGGGCACGCCGCTGTTCGCTCCAAGCCACAACAGCGCGGTGGGTGAAGTGGTGCTCGCCGCCCACGCCGAACAACAGATCGAACTTTTGGCGGTGTTGCAGGCCGAAGCCGTGGAAGCCGCCGATATTCATCTCGCCAGCCTCGAGGGCCCTGCCCTGCAATTGCTCGACCTGCCTTACCAACTGGACCGTGATCGCGAGATCCAGCGTTGATATAGCTGCACCTTGATAGCGACACCCTAGAGAACATACATGAACAATCTGGCGGATAAGGTCCAACAGGATTTGGTTGAGGCCATCGATAACGATGACCTGGTTCTGCCAACGTTACCGGAAGTGGCCATGCAGATTCGCCGGGCCGCCGAAGACCCGGAGATCAGCGTCAGCGCCTTGAGCAAGATGATCGGCCGCGATACCGCACTGTCCGCACGCCTGATCAAAGTGGTCAACAGCCCATTGCTACGCGCGACCCAGGAAGTCACCGATCTCTACACCGCGATCACCCGCCTGGGCATCAACTACAGCAGCAACCTGGCCATCGGACTGGTCATGGAGCAGATTTTTCACGCCCGCTCCGACGTGGTTGCGCAGAAGATGCACGATGTCTGGCACAAAAGCCTGGAAGTCGCCGGTGTCAGCTACGCCCTGTGCCGCCGCTACTCACAGCTCAAGCCCGACCAGGCCGCCTTGGGTGGGTTGGTGCACCAGATCGGCGTACTGCCGATCCTCACGTATGCCGAAGACCACTACGAGCTGCTGGCCGACCCGGTCAGCCTCGACCATGTGATCGAGAACATTCATCCGCTGCTCGGTGAAAAACTCCTCAAGGTTTGGGACTTTCCCGAGCAACTGGTGACGATTCCCCTGAAATACCTGGATTTTCAGCGCCAATCCCGACAGATCGACTACGTGGACCTGGTCCAGGTAGCCACCCTGTATTGCCACAAGGATTGCGACCATCCCCTGGGCCGCATCGACGCCCGCAATGTGCCGGCGTTCAAGAAACTGGGGATTGACCCGGAAAACCTCCAGGGCTGCCAGGACCTCGAAGAATCTCGCTCGATGTTTTACTAAAAGGGCACTCGGGCAAGGAACGCCCGGGCTGCTAGCCGCCGTTAAAACTCACCCGCACCTTCAGCCCCGAAAGCTCGCCGTCATGCAGGCTGACCTGGGCCAGATGGGCACGACAAATCTCCCCCACAATCGCCAAGCCCAACCCAGACCCGGCCACTTGCTGGTTACGCCGGTAGAAGCGTTCGAACACCCGATCCCGGTCTTCCAGCGGGATGCCCGGCCCATCGTCTTCAACCTCCAGTACACCCGGTGGCAACACCCGCAAAATTACATTGCCGCCCGAAGGCGTGTGGGCCAGGGCGTTATCCACCAGGTTGCTCAGCAGTTCATTGAGCAAGGTTGGCTCGCCCTTGAGCCACACCGGCTCGTCGGCTTCCAGGGCCAGCGCCACGCCACGGGCGTGGGCCAAGGGCGCCATCGCCATGCCCAGCTCCCGGGCCAGTTGGCTGAGGTCGAGCAACTGCGCGCCGCCTTCGGCAATCGCCCGGGCGCCGTTTTCGATCCGCGCCAGCGACAGCAGTTGGTTGGCCAGGTGAGTCAGGCGGTCCGTGCCTTGGGCCGCGCTCTCCAGGGTTGCCCGCCAGGTTGGCGGGTCCTCGGCACGCAGCCCCAACTCCAGCCGCGCCTTGAGCGCCGCCAGAGGCGTGCGCAGTTCATGGGCCGCGTCGGCGATAAACTGCGCCTGGCGTTCAAACTGCCCACGCAAACGCTCGGTGAAGTGATTCAACGCCCGGACCAGCGGCCACAACTCACGTTGCACCTCCACCAGGGGCAAGGGCCGCAAATCATCGGGCTGACGCTCTTCTACCGCACCGCGCAAACGCTCCAGGGGGCGCAGCGCCGCACTGACTGCGAACCACACCAGCACCAGGGCGCCAACCGCCAACATGCCCAGGCGCAACAAGGTATCGGCCATCAGACTACGGGCCATGGCCACACGGGCCTCGTCGGTTTCAGCCACACGAATTTCAGCCATGCCATTCATGTTCGGCTCGCTGACCGCCTTGAGCAGGCTCACCACCCGCACATTCTGCCCCTGGTAAGTGGCGTCGTAGAAACGCGCCAATGCCGGGTAATCGTCGGTGCGTGGTGTGCCCGGCGGAGGGCCTGGCAGGTTTTCGTAGCCGGAAATCAACTGCTGGTGAATGTCATTGACCTGGTAGTAGATGCGCCCGGCGCTGTCGTAGGCGAAGGTGTCCAGGGCCACATAGGGCACATTGGCGCTGAGGCCGCCGTCCCGTTGCGAAAGGCCCGCGGCAATGGTCCGCGCCGACGCCAGCAAGGTGCGGTCGTAAGCCGTGTCGGCAGCTTCGCGCCCATTCCAGTAGGCACTCAAGCCGCTGGCCAGCATCAACACCACCAGCAGCAGCGCCAAGTTCCACAACAACCGCCAACGCAGGCTGCTGGGCTTATGCATCGCGGCTTTCCAGCAGGTAGCCCAGGCCGCGGAAGGTGACGATGGCCACGGCATGCCCATCGAGCTTCTTGCGCAGGCGGTGGACGTAGATTTCGATCGCGTCAGGGCTGGCTTCCTCATCCAGGCCAAACACCTGGGAGGCCAATTGCTCTTTGCTCATCACCCGACCCGGCCGGGCAATCAGGGCCTCAAGCACCGCCTGCTCACGAGACGTCAGGGTCAGCAAATCGTCGCCCAGGGTGAAGCGCCGGGTATCCAGGTCGTAGGCCAGCACCCCGCAACGTTGCTGGCGCTCGCCGCCGAGCACACTGCGCCGCAACAGGGCCTTGACCCGCGCCTCAAGTTCAGTGAGTTCGAAAGGTTTGGCCAGGTAATCATCGGCGCCCAGGTTGAGGCCGTGAACCCGGTCCTTCACATCGCTGCGGGCCGTGAGCATCAATACCGGAAGGTTCTTGCCCCGCCCGCGCAAGCGCGCCAGCACTTCAAAGCCATCCATGCGCGGCAAGCCCACATCGAGGATCGCCATCGCATACTCCTCGCTGCTCAGCGCCAGGTCTGCCGCCACGCCATCGTGCAGCACATCCACGGTCAGACCCGTGCTTTTCAGGGCCTGGGCGACACTTTCGGCCAACTGCAGATGGTCTTCAACGAGCAGGACACGCATGGGTTTTTACCTCGTTCAGGGGGCATCGACGCCACTCTTTGCCGCGGAGTTTACAGCCGCAACCGTCGCTGTGAAGCCCGAAAACCGTGAAAGCCAGCTGAAAGGTTAGCGAAAGGTTGGCCCTTTAGAGTCGCTCCACGGACAGTCCCGACTGCCGTGGCCACCCCGAGTGGCCAATCGAAAAACGCCTCGAAGCGTTTTCGCCAAATAAGAACAATAACGGAGTACCACTGGATGCCATCCATGCAACCTCAGGCTAGCCAGCCTGCGCGTTTTTCCCGTCTCAGCCACACCGCCCTGGCCAGTGCCGCCGCCCTCGCCGGCTTTTCGCCGTTGAGCCAGGCCGCGTTCATCGAAGACAGCACGGCCAACTTCGAAACCCGCAACATGTACTTCAACCGTGACTTCCGCGACGGCACCAGTGCCCAGCAATCCAAGCGCGACGAATGGGCCCAGGGCTTCATGCTCAACCTGCAATCGGGCTACACCGAAGGCACCGTGGGCTTCGGCGTCGATGTACTGGGCATGCTGGGGGTCAAGCTCGACTCCAGCCCGGACCGCACCGGCACCGGCCTGCTGCCCACGCACGATGATGGCCGTGCGGCGGACCAGTACTCCAAGCTCGGCCTGACCGGCAAGGTCCGGGTCTCGTCCACCGAGCTGAAGATCGGCAGCCTGATACCCGAACTGCCGACCCTCAAACCCAACGACGGGCGCATCCTGCCGCAGACCTTCGAAGGTGGCTTGCTGACCTCCAAGGAAATCAAGAACCTGACCTTCACCGGTGGCCGCCTGAACAAGGCCAAGGACCGTGACGACAGCAACTACGAGGAGCTGCGCCTCAACAACAAGAACGGCCGCTTCGCCGACGACGTGAAGAGCGAGCATTTCGATTTCGGCGGCCTGGACTACAAGTTCACCGACAAAATCACCGGCAGCTACCACTACGCCCAGCTGGACGACGTCTACAAACAACACTTCATCGGCCTGGTAGCCTCCCAGCCGATGGGCCCCGGCACCTTCGCCAGCGACCTGCGCCTGGCCATCAGTGACGACCAGGGCCAGGCCCGTGGCGGCAAGATCGACAACAAGTCCCTCAACGGCTTGGTGAGTTATGCCCTCAATGGCCATAAACTCAGCGCCGGTTACCAGCGCATGTCCGGCGACAATGCATTCCCCTACGTGGATGGCACCGACCCGTACCTAGTCAACTTCGTGCAGATCAACGACTTCGCCGGCGCCGATGAGCGCTCCTGGCAGGCTCGCTACGACTACGACTTCGGCAAGCTCGGGGTGCCCGGCCTGAGCTTCATGACCCGCTACATCAGCGGCGACAACATCCAGCTGAAGAACGGCGACACCGGCAAAGAGTGGGAACGCAACAGCGAAATCAAATACGTGGTGCAAAACGGCACCTTCAAGGACGTCGCCCTGCGCCTGCGCAACGCCACCTACCGCTCCAACTACTCGGCTCGCGACGCGGACGAAGTGCGCTTGCTGGTGAGCTACAACGTGGACCTTTGGTAAGCAGAGACCTGGCTTCACCCTTTAGCCGTTTCGTAGAGGCTGGCTTGCCAGCGAAGAGGCCCGCGGGTCCCGCACAGGACCCATGGGCCATCGCCGGCAAGCCAGCGCCTACAGATCAGGGTCGAGGATGACCCGAACAGACCAACAACAACTCCTGTGGAGACGATCATGGACTTATCACTGCGTAAACTGGCCCTCGCCGCTGGCTGCATACTGTTCGCCGGCCAACTGCTGGCGGCTTCTTCCGCCGAGCCCAAGCGCCCGGAATGCATTGCTCCGGCCTCCCCCGGCGGCGGTTTCGACCTGACCTGCAAACTGGCGCAAAGCGCCCTGGTCAACGAAAAGCTGCTGAGTAAACCAATGCGCGTCACCTACATGCCCGGCGGTGTCGGCGCGGTGGCTTACAACGCGGTGGTGGCCCAGCGCCCCGCCGATGCCGGGACCCTGGTGGCCTGGTCCAGCGGTTCGCTGCTGAACCTGGCCCAGGGCAAGTTCGGTCGTTTCGATGAAAGCGCTGTGCGCTGGCTCGCCGCTGTCGGCACCAGCTACGGCGCCATCGCGGTGAAAAACGACTCGCCCTACAAGAACCTCGACGATCTGGTCCAGGCGCTGAAAAAAGACCCGAGCAAAGTGGTGATCGGCTCCGGCGGCACCGTCGGCAGCCAGGACTGGATGCAGACCGCGCTGATCGCCAAGGCCGCCGGCATCAACCCCCGTGACCTGCGCTACGTGGCCCTGGAAGGCGGCGGTGAAATCGCCACCGCCCTGCTCGGCGGGCATATCCAGGTCGGCAGTACCGACATCTCCGACTCCATGCCGCACATCCTCGCCGGTGACATGCGCCTGCTGGCGGTGTTCTCCGACAAGCGCCTGGACGAGCCGGAAATGAAAGACATCCCCACCGCCAAGGAACAGGGCTACGACATCGTCTGGCCGGTGGTGCGCGGTTTCTACCTCGGGCCGAAAGTCACCGACGCGGAATACGCCTGGTGGAAAGAAGCCTTCGACAAGCTGCTGGTGTCGGAAGAGTTCGCCAAGCTGCGTGACCAGCGCGAGCTGTTCCCCTTCGCCATGACCGGCCCCGAGCTGGACACCTATGTGAAAAAACAGGTCGCCGACTACAAGACCCTGGCCAAAGAGTTCGGCCTGATTCAGTAATCGCCCCTGTTCTCACAGCCCGATCCTCGCGACGAGGACCGGGCTCAGGAGTTTGCCATGCTCATTCAACGTATTTTCGCCTCGGTGCTGTTGCTGGTGTGTGTCGGCCTGGCCCTGATGGCCTGGCCGTACCAGGCGGCTTTTTCCTATGAACCGGTCGGTCCCCGCGCCTTCCCCCTGCTGATGCTCGGGCTGATGGGCCTGGCGCTGCTTTACATGGTGTTTCGTCCGGCCCCCATCAAGCACACCGAAGACGAGCCGCCCCTGGACCGTGAAACCCTGACCAAGATCGCCATCTGCGTGGTCCTGTTGCTGGTGTTTGCCGGCCTGTTCGAGCCCCTGGGCTTCATCCTCAGCAGTGTGCTGATCGGCATTCCCATGGCGCGCCTGTACGGCGGTCGCTGGCTGCCCAGCGCCGTGGTCACCACCTTGATGGCCGTCGGGCTGTACGTGCTCTTCGACCGGGTCATGGATGTGCCTCTGCCCCTGGGCCTGCTCGACGTTCTGGAGAACTGATATGGATACTCTTGGCTATTTGGGCCAGGGTTTCGGCGTCGCGCTGAGCCCTTACAACCTGGTCACCGCCCTCGCCGGCACCCTGATCGGCACCGTGGTCGGCCTGCTTCCGGGCCTGGGCCCGATCAACGGCGTGGCCCTGCTGATCCCCATCGCCTTCGCCCTGGGCCTGCCCCCGGAGTCGGCGTTGATCCTGCTGGCAGCGGTGTACCTGGGTTGCGAATACGGCGGCCGGATCAGCTCGATCCTGCTGAACATCCCGGGGGAAGCCTCCACCGTGATGACCACCCTCGACGGCTACCCGATGGCTCGCAAAGGCATGGCCGGCGTGGCCTTGTCGCTGTCGGCCTGGAGTTCGTTCATCGGCGCGTTCATCGCCACCTGCGGCATGGTGCTATTTGCCCCGCTGCTGGCCAAATGGGCGATCGCCTTCGGCCCGGCGGAATACTTCGTGCTGATGGTGTTTGCCATTGTCTGCCTCGGCGGCATGGCCGGCGACCGGCCGTTGAAGACCTTTATCGCCGCCCTGATCGGGCTGTTCCTGTCGGCGGTGGGCATCGACGCCAACAGCGGCGTGTACCGCTTCACCGGCGACAACATCCACCTCACCGACGGTATTCAGTTCGTGGTGCTGGTGCTGGGCCTGTTCTCCATCAGCGAAATCCTCTTGCTGCTGGAAAAGACCCATCGCGGCCAGGAAGCGGTGAAAGCCACCGGGCGCATGATGTTCAACTTCAAGGAAGCGGCCTCGGTGTTCGTGGTGAACGTGCGCTGCGGCCTGCTGGGTTTCATCATGGGTGTGCTGCCGGGCGCCGGCGCGACCCTGGCCAGTGCCGTGGCCTACATGACTGAAAAACGCATCGCCGGTGCCAGCGGCAAATTCGGCCAGGGCGACGCCCGTGGCCTGGCCGCCCCGGAAACCGCGATCGGGGCCTCCGCTTGCGGCGCGCTGGTACCGATGCTGACCCTCGGTGTTCCGGGTTCCGGCACCACCGCGGTGATGATCGGCGCCCTGTCGTTGTACAACATCACGCCGGGCCCGCTGTTGTTCCAGCAGCAACCGGACATTGTCTGGGGCCTGATCGCCTCATTGTTCATCGCCAACATCATGCTGGTGATCCTCAACATCCCGATGATCCGCATCTTCACCCGCATCCTGGCCGTACCGAACTGGGCCCTGGTGCCGGTGATCGCGATCATCACCGGGATCGGCGTCTACGCAGTGCACGCCACCACCTTCGACCTGTTCCTGATGGTCGGTATCGGCATCTTCGGCTACATCCTGCGCAAGCTGGACTTCCCACTATCGCCGGTCCTGCTGGGCTTTATCCTCGGCGGCCTGATGGAGCAGAACCTGCGTCGCGCCCTGTCGATTTCCAACGGTGCGATGGAGATCCTCTGGTCGAGCCCGATCACCCTGGGTGTGTGGATCCTGACCATCCTCATGCTGCTCATGCCGCTGCTGCGCATCTGGCGCAAGCGCTCGGCACAGCAACGCACGGTGGCCGATGTCTGAGGTCACCTTCAGACAGTGGTGGGGCACGCCCCTGGTGGGTCTGGCTGGCGGTTACCTCGCCAGCCAGGTCGGCTGGCCGCTGCCCTGGATGGTCGGCTCGTTACTGGCGATCATCCTGGTGCGCTGCCTGACCCCCTGGCAATTGGCGGAAATCCCCGGCGGCCGTAAATGCGGGCAATGGGTGGTGGGCATCGGCATCGGCCTGCACTTCACCCCGGTGGTGATGCAGCAGGTGATGAGCCACTTCGGCCTGATCTTTTTCGGGGCCCTGGTCACCAGCCTGTCCAGTGTGGTCGGGGTCTGGTTGCTGCGGCGCACCGGTGAGGATCGGGCCACTGCGTTTTTCTCCAGCATGCCGGGGGGCTCCGGCGAAATGGTCAACCTCGGCGCACGCAATGGCGCGGTGCTCAGCCGGGTTGCCGCCGGGCAGAGCCTGCGGGTGCTGACGGTGGTGCTGTGTGTGCCGGCCGCCTTCAAGTACCTGTTAGGCGACGGCGTGCCGCAGTTGCACCCGGCCAGTGTCGACGTCTATTGGCTGGCCTTGCTGTTTCCGGCGGGCGCCCTGCTCGCCTGGATCTGGCAACGCCTGCGCCAGCCTAACCCCTGGTTGTTCGGCCCCTTGCTGGTGAGCGCCGCGGTGAGCATCGGCTGGGACCTGCACATCGGTCTGCCGGACGGTGGCAGCCAGATCGGCCAATGGCTGATCGGCAGCGGCCTGGGCTGTCACTTCAACCGCCAGTTTTTTCGCCGCGCCCCATCGTTTATGGGCCGCACCCTGATTGGCACGGCCCTGACCATGCTGATCGCCAGCCTCGCGGCCCTGGCCCTGAGCGCCATGACCCATCTGGACCTGCGTTCACTGACCTTGGGCATGATGCCCGGCGGTATTGCGGAAATGAGCCTGACAGCCGAGACGCTGCAACTGTCAGTGCCCCTGGTGACGGCGATGCAGGTGATGCGCTTGTTGTTTGTGCTGTTTCTGGCAGAGCCGTTATTCCGCCACTGGAACCGCCAACCTTAACCCCACCGCAGGAGCCGGCTCGCCGGCGATAGCGCCCTCACCACCAACCACCCAACTCCCACCTCGCCTTGAGCTCGACCTTAAAGCGGCGGCAGGCGCCACTCGATCGGCGTCTCGCCGTTCTGCTCCAGGTACTTGTTGGTGCGGCTGAAATGCCCGCAGCCAAGAAACCCTCGATAAGCCGACAACGGCGACGGGTGCACCGAGGTCAGCACCAGGTGCTTGGTGGCGTCGATCAGCTTCTGCTTGCTCTGGGCATGGGCGCCCCACAGCAGGAACACCAGGTGCGGCTGATGCTCGCTGACCACTTCGATGATCCGGTCGGTAAAGAACTGCCAACCTTTGCCCGCATGGGCGTTGGCGTTGGCCCGCTCCACGGTCATGGTGGTGTTGAGCATCAGCACGCCCTGGTCGGCCCAACTTTGCAGGTAGCCGTGGTTGGGGATGTCGATGTTCAGGTCGCGCTTGAGCTCTTTATAGATGTTCACCAGGGACGGCGGCGCCGGCACCCCGGGCTGTACCGAGAAGCACAGGCCGTGGGCCTGGCCCGGGCCGTGGTACGGGTCCTGGCCGAGGATCACCACCTTGACCTTGTCCAGCGGCGTGGAGTTGAGCGCGTTGAAAATCATCGGGCCCGGCGGGTAGATCTCTTTGCCGGCAGCGTGTTCCTGGCGCAGGAACTCACGCAACTCTGTCATGTAGGGCTGGTCGAATTCGGCACGCAGTGCTTCCTTCCAGCTCGGTTCGAGTTTGATACGGTCGTCGACAGTCATGGGGGCACCCGGAAAAAACAATGGCCGCACCCTAGAAAAGCCCACCACGCTTGTCAATTGATCTGACACAGAACCGACACTTTGCCCCACAGCGATCATACTGAGCGCTCAAATTTCCGATCGAGGTCACGATGAATCTGCACTTCGAAGAACTGACCGGCACCGATGGCGCCCGTCTCGGCATCGCCAGCCTGGATGCCGAAAAGTCCCTGAATGCCCTGTCCCTACCAATGATCCAGGCCTTGAGCGAACGTCTCGACACCTGGGCCAAAGACCCGCAAGTGGTGTGTGTGCTGCTGCGCGGCAACGGTGCCAAGGCTTTTTGCGCCGGCGGTGAAGTGCGCAGCCTGGTCCAGGCCTGCCGGGCGCACCCGGGGCAGGTCCCGCCCCTGGCCGCGCAGTTCTTCGCCGACGAATATCGCCTCGACTACCGCTTGCACACCTACCCAAAACCGCTGATCGCCTGGGGCCACGGTTACGTGCTGGGCGGCGGCATGGGGCTGTTGCAGGGGGCCAATATCCGCATCGTCACCCCCAGCAGCCGGCTGGCCATGCCGGAAATCAGCATCGGTCTGTACCCGGACGTGGGCGCCAGTTGGTTCCTCTCGCGCCTGCCGGGCAAGCTCGGGCTGTTCCTCGGTTTGACCGGTGCCCATATGAACGGCCGTGACGCCCTCGACCTGGACCTCGCCGACCGCTTCTTGCTGGACGAACAACAGGAAGAACTGATCGACGGCCTGCTGCAACTCAACTGGCAGGAACAGATCCCCATGCAACTCAACAGCCTGCTCAAGGCCCTGCAGCAGGAGGCCGTCGGGCAACTGCCGCAAGCCCAATGGCTGCCGCGCCGAAGCCAGATCGACGAGTGGCTGGATGTCAGTAACGTGGCCTGCGCCTGGCGCGCCCTCAACCAATTGAGCGGCCACAGCGATGAACTCTTCAGCCGCGCGGCGAAAACCCTCAGCGAGGGCAGCCCCCTGACCGCGCACCTGGTGTGGGAGCAGATCCGTCGGGCGCGGCACCTGTCCCTGGCCGAAGTGTTCCAGATGGAATACACCCTGAGCTTGAACTGCTGCCGCCACCCGGAGTTCAGCGAAGGGGTGCGCGCGCGCCTGATCGACAAAGACCACAAGCCCCATTGGCACTGGCCGGATGTCAACAGCGTGCCCGAAGCGGTGGTCGAAGCGCATTTCCACAAGGCCTGGGAAGGTCGCCATCCGTTGGCGGATTTGTCGGACTACTGACCCGGGTTTCTCTCGCCCACAAAAAACGGCGCTCAATGCGCCGTTTTTTCTACGTCTCAAACCCCGGCCGTAGCCGGATCAGCGGTTATGGTCGCCGCGACCATCGTGGCCTCGGTCCCGGTCACCGCGACCGCCATGATCACCCCGACCGCCTCCGCCATTGGGTCGGTTTTGCCCGCCGCCATTGTTCCAGTTGGGACGGTCATGACCGCCACCGCTGCTCAAGTTGGGCCGATCACGTCCGCCGCCACCGTTGTTCCAGTTCGGCCGATCACGCCCACCGCCGCCGGTGCTCCAGTTCGGCCGGTCACGCCCGCCGCCGCCATTCCAGTTAGGGCGATCGTGCCCACCACCGTTATTCCAGTTCGGACGATTATGCCCACCGCCCCAGCCCGGGTTGGGCGCAGGTCGGTAGACCGTACGTGGCGCTGAATAGTAGCGCGGGGCCGGCTGGTAATAACGGGGAGCAGCCTGGTAGTAGCGCTGCGTGTAGACGGTGCTGCCCGGACTGTAATAGGAGCCGCCGTAGTAGCTCGGTGCCGGGCTGCTATAGATATCTGAGCTGTAATAGCTGGAACCTCCGCCGTAATAGGGGACGCAAGCAGAAAGAGTCAAACCCAGGAACGCAGTGATAAGCAGTCGACGATACATGGCGGCCTCCTGGACCGCGGATGAGCCACACCAGCGACGCTGGCGAGCGGCAGTCAGATAGGCTCTGGCTGACGAATAATCTGACCGCGAAAAGCCTATCTGGTGCGGCTTTCGCAATACATTGAAACAACTGTCCGACCGGCAACCGCCCCGCCCGCGCCAAGCAAAAAAAGCGCCGCCCAAGACACGGGCAGCGCGGGTTTGCAGGCAACGCCAGATCGATCAATGACGCCAGCGGCGGCCGCCATAACCGCCACCGTAATAGTGCGGACCATAACCTCCGTAATAGTGAGGGCGGTAATAACCAGGGCCGTAATAACCGCCGTAGTCATACGGGCGATAACCGTAGTAGTAAGGGCCCGGCACCGTATACACATCGGTGCGGTAATACCCCGGGCCGGGGTAGTAAGGTACACAGGCGCCCAGGCTCAGGCCGAGCACAACAGCGAACAGGATTCGACGGGACATGGCGGCCTCCTGGACCGCAAGGAAGCCGCGCCAGCGACGCTGGGCGGCGTCAGCCGATCAAGCAAGGCTGACAGTCAATAAGACCGTAAAAACCCCCGGCGGTGCGCCGCCACTCGGGCCTGCCGACAGAAGGACAAGGCCCCCGCAAAAACGCCCCTGGCTCAACCTGATCCGAGCCAGTCAGCTCCCATTCAAGCCTCGCCACCTCGGCCCCACGCTGGTGCAGGCGCACCAACTCAACGCAAGCCGCCCCCCTTCCAGCTCGCCGAAAAAGCCGCCCAGCCCCTCAAGACCGGGGGTTGAGCCGACTTGGCACGCCTCTCGCTTTACCCCAAAGGTGCAGGAGTCATCACAGCTTCGCGGCACCACAATTTGCAATGGCTGACTAGGGTTCCGGCTCGCATTCGCGAGTGGCTGGTCCGAGAGTTGGCGACCTCCAGTTGAGGTTACACGGCGGGACAAAAGCCCGGGAGACAAGCCACCGTTCACGGTGCCGCGTTGCCTTCTGTCCGCCCTTGATCAACTGGAGAACCGCCATGCCATCACGTCGTTTACCCGCCCTGTTCGCCGCCGCCTTCGCCGCCCTGGTGAGCCTCTCGTCCCACGCTGCGCCAAAAGACCACTTCAGTGTCTGCTGGACCCTCTACGCCGGCTGGATGCCCTGGGAATACGCTGGCAGCCAGGGCATCGTCGATAAATGGGCGAAGAAGTACGGGATCAAGATCGATGTCGTGCAGCTCAACGACTACGTCGAATCCATCAACCAATACACCGCCGGCCAGTTCGATGGCTGCACCATGACCAATATGGACGCCCTGACCATTCCCGCCGCCGGCGGCGTGGACAGCACCGCGCTGATCGTCAGCGATTTCTCCAATGGCAACGACGGCATCGTGCTCAAGGGCGAAGGCAAGACGGTCGCCGACCTCAAGGGCCTGGACGTCAATCTGGTGGAGCTTTCGGTGTCCCACTACCTGCTGGCTCGCGCCCTGGACTCGGTGGACCTGAGCGAAAAAGACCTGAAGGTGGTCAACACCTCCGACGCCGACATCTCGGCGGCCTTCAACACTGACCAAGTCAAGGCCGTGACCACCTGGAACCCCATGCTCTCGGACATCAAGGCCAAGCCCGGGGTGACGCAAGTCTTCAACTCCAGCCAGATCCCCGGCGAGATCATGGACATGATGGTGGTCAACAGCCAGACCCTCAAAGACAACCCCGCCCTGGGCAAGGCCCTGACCGGCGCCTGGTTCGAAGTGGTGGCGCTGATGAACGCCAAAAATGCCGCCAGCCAGGCCGCCCTGGAGCACATGGCGAAGGCCTCGGGCACCGACCTCGCCGGGTTCCAGGCACAACTGGACACCACCAAGCTGTTCGCCACGCCCCAGGAAGCCCTGGCCTTCGCCACCAGCAAGCAATTGCCGGACACCATGCGCAAGGTCGCCGAGTTCTCGTTCCAGCACGGCCTGCTGGGGGAAGGCGCCAAGGACACCAGCGCGGTGGGCATGAGTTTCGCCGGCGGGGTCAGCAGCGGCGACAAGAACAACCTCAAGCTGCGCTTCGACCCGATCTACGTGCAACTGGCCGCCGACAACCAGCTGTGAGCCCTGTCATCCCCTGGAGGACCTGGCCATGCGCCTGATCAATCGTCACCCCGATCGCCCGAGTCGCCTGTTGCTGGTGCTCCTGCCGTTCGCCCTGGTGCTGCTGGCTTACTTCATGGGGTCGGCCGAGCGTCTGGCGGACAACCCCAACGACAAGCTGCTGCCCAGCGCAGTGCAGATGGTCGACGCGGTCAAGCGCCTGGGCTTTACCGCCGACCCGCGCAGCGGCGACTACCTGTTGTGGCAAGACACCGCTGCAAGCCTCAAGCGCCTGGCCATGGGCCTGGGCATCAGCGCCCTGGCCGGCCTGTGCCTGGGCATTGCCGCCGGCACCTTGCCGTTGTTCGGTGCGCCCTTGTCGCCGTTGCTGACGGTGCTGTCGATGGTGCCGCCGTTGGCGATCCTGCCGATCCTGTTCATCGTCTTCGGCCTCGGGGAGCTGTCCAAGGTGATGCTGATCGTCATCGGCATCACCCCCTGCCTGGCCCGGGACCTGGAGCAGCGGGCCCGGGAGATCCCCGTGGAACTGCTGATCAAGGCCCAGACCCTGGGCGCCTCGACCTGGACCCTGATCCTGCGGGTGGTGCTGCCGCAATTGCTGCCACGGCTGCTGATCGCCCTGCGCCTGATGCTGGGGTCGGCCTGGCTGTTCCTGATCGCCGCCGAAGCCATCGCCTCCACCGATGGCCTGGGCTACCGGATTTTCCTGGTGCGCCGCTACCTGGCCATGGACGTGATCCTGCCGTACGTGGTGTGGATCACCCTGCTCGCCTGGCTCATGGACTGGGGCCTCAAGCGCCTGACCCGACGTGCGTTCCCCTGGTACGAAGGGGCACGCCCATGAGCTTCATCACGGTCAACAACCTGTGGCAGCAGTACGCCGGACAAGTGGTGCTGGAACGCCTCAACCTACAGATCAACGAAGGAGAGTTCTGCACCCTGGTGGGCGCCTCGGGGTGCGGCAAGTCGACCTTCCTGCGCTTGCTGCTGGGCCAAGAACGCGCCAGCCGCGGCGAGATCCTGCTGGATGGCCAGCCCCTGCTCGGCGAGCCGGACCCCAGCCGCGGCGTGGTGTTCCAGCGCTACTCGGTATTCCCCCACCTGTCGGTGCTGGACAACGTCGCCCTGGGCCTGGAACTGCCACGCTCGCCGCTGCTCGGCCGGCTGTTCGGCAGCGCCAAGCGCGAAGCCCGGGAACAGGCCGCCACCCTGCTGCACAAGGTCGGCCTCGGCCATGCCCTGGACAAGTACCCGGCCCAACTCTCCGGTGGCATGCAACAACGCCTGGCGATTGCCCAGGCGCTGATCATGAAACCCCGGGTACTGCTGCTGGACGAACCCTTCGGCGCCCTCGACCCGGGCATCCGCAAGGACATGCACCAACTGCTCCTGGAGCTGTGGCGTGAAACCCGGCTGACGGTGTTCATGGTCACCCACGACCTGGCCGAAGGCTTCAGCCTGGGCACCCGCTTGCTGGTGTTCGACAAGGTCCGTCACGACCCCCACGCCCCAGGTGCCTATGGCGCACGCATCACCTACGACATCCCTTTGAACAGCGACCGCCGCGCACTGCGCGCCGCCGTCGACGCCCTGCCGGCAACGCTGGCAGGCACGCTGCGTATTGCTTGAGAGGACTTTAGCCATGACCGATTCGACCCTACTGTTCCCGCCCTTCGCCGAAGAAACATTGCCCGGCGGCGGCCACCGCTCCTTTGTCCTCAAGCGCGGCCAATTGCTGCGCCTGACCGACCTGCGCGGCGGCGCCAACGTCAGCCTGACCCTGCTCAATGCCCACGAGAAAACCGAACGCCTGAACCTGCCCGACAGCCTCAAGTGCCAACACACCGCCAAACTCACCGCCGGCCACTGCCTGTACTCGGACATGGGCCGGGTGCTGGCGGCCATCACCGCCGACACCTGCGGCTGGAGCGACAGCCTCGGTGGCGTGCTGTGCGCAGAGGAAGTCGAAGAGAAGTACGGCCAGGGACGTTTCCAGGAACGGCGCAACGGTTTCTACCGTAATGGCACCGACAACTTGCTGGTGGAACTGGGCAAATGGGGCCTGGGCCTGTCCGACCTGCTGATGACCCTGAACCTGTTCAGCCGGGTCGATGTGGACGCCGACGGCGGCCTGCATTTTGTGCCCGGCAACGCCAAGGCCGGCGACTACATCGAACTCTACGCACCGATGGACACCCTGGTGGTGCTCACTGCCCTGCAGCACCCCATGGACCCCAAACCCGAATACGCCCCCCAGCCGCTCAAGCTCAGTTGGATGAACGCCGACCCCAGCGTCGCCGAGCATTGCCGCACTTCGCGCCCGGAGAACGAGCGCGGTTTCATCAACACCGACCGTCTGTTCGCCTGAGGATCGCCGCCATGTCTCTCGCCCTCGCCACTGCTGAAAAACACCCCGACACCGCGGTGTACCGCGCCACCATCCCCGCCGGCGAACCCTGGCTGATGGAAGTCAAGGCCGGTCAGACCCTGCGCATCCTCGACCTGGAAGGCAACCAGGCCGTGGACACCCTGTTCTACAGCCTGGCCAACCCCAAGGAGCGCTATGACGTGCAACGCACCCTGCGCCGGCAAAACCGGGTCTACCTGAGCACCGGCAGCGTGCTCTATTCCAACCTGGGCCGGCCGATGCTGACCCTCGTGGCCGACACCTGCGGCCAGCACGACACCCTGGGCGGGGCCTGCGCCCAGGAAAGCAACACCGTGCGCTACGCCCTGGAAAAACGCTACATGCACAGTTGCCGCGACAACTACCTGCGGGCCTGCGCCCACGATGGCCGCCTGGGCAAGGGTGACATCGGCCCCAACATCAACTTCTTCATGAACGTGCCGGTCACCGCCGACGGCGGCCTGACCTTCGAAGACGGCATTTCGGCACCCGGCAAATACGTCGACCTGCGGGCGGAAATGGACGTGATCGTGCTGATCTCCAACTGCCCGCAACTGAACAACCCCTGCAACGCCTACAACCCCACCCCTGCGGAGCTATTGGTATGGAACTGAAATTCCCGCGTCTGCGTCGCTGGTTGTTCGCCCTGTGCCAGAGCCGTTCGGGGCAGTGCCTGAAGTAACCCGGGCCTGGACTTTGCCGCCGGGGACGACCCCGGCGCCCATCGACAACTGCGGGACGGCCCGCATCCCAGGTCGAGGCGGATCCGTGATCGCCTCCAGGGGTTATGCCATGTTCGAAACTCTCTTGATCGCCAACCGCGGCGCCATTGCCTGTCGCATCCTGCGCACCCTGCGCGAACTGCAGGTCAAAGGCGTTGCCGTGTATTCCGAGGCCGATGCCGCCAGCCTGCACATTTTGCAAGCCGATGAAGCCCACAGCCTCGGCGAAGGGGCCGCGGCGGGCACTTACCTGGCGGTGGACAAGATCCTCGCCATCGCACGGGCCAGCGGCGCCACGGCGATTCACCCCGGCTACGGTTTTCTCTCGGAGAACGCGGCCTTCGCCGAAGCCTGCGAAGCCGCGGGCATCGCCTTTGTCGGGCCAACCCCCGATCAGTTGCGCGTGTTCGGCCTGAAACACACCGCCCGCGCCCTGGCCCGTGCCCAAGGCGTGCCGTTGCTCGAAGGCAGCGAGCTGCTGGACGACCTCGACGCCGCCCTGCTCGCCGCTGCGCAGGTGGGCTACCCGGTGATGCTCAAAAGCACCGCCGGCGGCGGTGGCATCGGCATGCGCGTCTGCCGCAGCGCTGCCGAGTTGAGTGAGTGCTTCGAAGGGGTCAAACGCCTGGGCCAGAACAACTTCAGCGACGCCGGGGTGTTTATCGAGCAATACATCCAGCGCGCTCGGCACCTGGAGGTCCAGGTGTTCGGCGACGGCCAGGGCCAGGTCATCGCCCTCGGCGTGCGCGACTGCTCGGTGCAACGGCGCAACCAGAAAGTCCTTGAAGAAACCCCGGCGCCCAACCTGCCCGAAGGCATGGCTGAAGCCCTGTGCGCCGCGGCCATCCAACTGGCCAAGGCGGTCAACTACCGCAGCGCTGGCACCGTGGAGTTCGTCTTCGACAGCGACACGCAACGCTTCTATTTCCTCGAAGTGAACACCCGCTTGCAAGTAGAGCACGGGGTCACGGAGCAAGTCTGGGGCGTCGACCTGGTGCGCTGGATGGTGCAATTGGCCGCTGGCGACCTGCCGCCGCTGAGCCATCTGAGCCAGACCCTTCAGGCGTCCGGCCATGCCATCCAGGCGCGCTTGTACGCCGAAGACCCGGGGCGGGATTTCCAGCCCAGCCCCGGTCTGCTGACGGCGGTTAGCTTCCCGGAGGCCGATGGCAAACAGCTGCGCATCGACACTTGGGTCGAAGCCGGCTGCGAAATCCCACCCTATTTCGACCCAATGATCGCCAAGGTCATCAGTTGGGCCCCGGACCGCGAACAGGCGCGCCAGGCACTGCATCAGGTACTGGGCGACAGCGTGCTCTATGGCGTGGAGACCAACCGCGATTACCTGCGGCAGATTCTGCTCGCGGCACCTTTCGCCAGCGGCCGGCCCTGGACCCGTTGCCTGGAAGGCCTGAGCTACCAGGCCAATACCCTGGAAGTGCTCAGCGCCGGCACCCAGACCAGCGTCCAGGACTACCCCGGGCGCCTCGGCTACTGGGCGGTCGGCGTGCCGCCTTCCGGGCCGATGGACAGCCGAGCCTTGCGTCTGGGCAACCGCCTGCTGGGCAACGAAGAGGGCGCCGCCGCCCTGGAAATCACCATGAGCGGGCCCTTGCTACGCTTCAACTGCGATGCGGTGGTGGCCGTGACCGGCGCGGTGATCCCCCTGACCTTGAACGGCGAACCGCAGCCGATGAATCGCGCGCTGCTGATTCCGGCCGGCGCCACCCTGAGCCTGGGCACCCTCGCCGGGGCTGGGGCACGCAGCTACCTGTGCCTGCGCGGCGGGCTGCAGGTACCGGATTACCTGGGCAGTAAAAGCACCTTCACCCTGGGCCAGTTCGGCGGCCATGGCGGTCGTGCCCTGCGGGCCGGGGACGTGCTGCACCTGCCGGTCCTGAACGAGCGCAGCGCCGGCCAGCAACTGGCACCGCAGCAGCTCGTCGAGTTGCCGCCCGTGCGGCAGATCCGCGTGATCTATGGCCCCCATGGCGCGCCGGAATACTTCACCGAGGGCTATATCGAAACTTTCTTCACCACCCAGTGGGAAGTGCATTTCAACTCCAGCCGCACCGGGGTGCGGCTGATCGGGCCGAAGCCGGAATGGGTGCGGGCCGACGGTGGCGAGGCCGGGCTGCACCCGTCGAATATCCATGACAACCCCTACGCGATCGGCGCCGTGGACTTTACCGGCGACATGCCGGTAATCCTCGGTCCGGATGGCCCAAGCCTGGGTGGTTTTGTCTGCCCGGTGACGGTAATCGAGGCCGACCTGTGGCAACTGGGCCAGCTCAAGGCCGGCGACAAGGTGCAGTTCTTTCCGGTCAGCCTGGAGCAGGCCCGCAACGCATGCCGGGACTGGCTGAGCGCTTCGGGCCCGCAACCTTCATTTGCGCCAGGCCCTCTCCAGGATCCGGTGGTCCTCGACCTTGGCCAGGACGATCGACGGCTGGTGGCGCGGCTGGCCGGGGACACTCACCTGCTGCTGGAAATCGGCACACCGGAGCTGGACCTGGTGCTGCGCTTTCGCGGCCACGCCTTGATGCAAGCCCTGGAAGCCAAGGCCCTGCCCGGGGTGATCGACCTGACCCCGGGCATCCGCTCGCTGCAAGTGCACTACCGACCGGAGCAACTGCCCCTGGCCGACCTGCTGGGGATCATTGCCGGTGAATGGGATGGGGTGTGCGCCGCCCAGGACCTGCAAGTGCCGTCGCGCATCGTTCACCTGCCCTTGTCCTGGGACGACCCGGCTTGCCAATTGGCCATCGAGAAATACATGACCACGGTGCGCAAGGACGCGCCCTGGTGCCCGAGCAACCTGGAGTTCATCCGCCGCATCAACGACCTGCCCAACCTCGACGAAGTGCAGCGCACGGTGTTCGACGCCAGTTACCTGGTGATGGGCCTGGGCGACGTCTACCTCGGCGCCCCGGTGGCCACGCCGCTGGACCCGCGCCACCGCCTGGTGACCACCAAATACAACCCGGCGCGAACCTGGACCGCGGAAAACTCGGTGGGCATCGGCGGCGCCTACCTGTGCGTCTACGGCATGGAAGGCCCGGGCGGCTACCAGTTCGTCGGCCGCACCTTGCAGATGTGGAACCGCTACCGCGAGGTCGCGGCGTTCGAAGGCAAGCCCTGGTTGCTGCGCTTCTTCGACCAGATCCGTTTCTACCCGGTCTGCGCCGATGAGCTGCTGCGGATTCGGCGCGACTTTCCCCTTGGCCGTTTCGACTTGGACATCCAGCACAGCCAGCTCAAGCTGGCGGACTACCAGGCCTTTTTGCAGCAGCAGGCCGAGAGCATCGAGGCGTTTCGGCAGCAACAACAAGGCGCTTTCCAGGCCGAACGGGAACGCTGGATCGCCAGCGGCCAGGCGCACTTCGACAGCGAAGAGGCCTGCGCGCCCATCGGCGCCGACACGCCCCTGGAACTCGGCCAACTGAGCGTCGACAGCCACCTGGCCGGCAACCTCTGGCAGGTTCAGGTGGAGACCGGTAGCCGGGTCGCGGCGGGGGATGTGCTGGTGATCCTGGAGTCGATGAAAATGGAAATCCCGTTATTGGCCCCGGTGGCCGGGGTGGTCCGCGAGGTCCGAGTGCAGCCCGGTTCCGCGGTGCAGGCCGGGCAACGGGTGGTGGTACTGGAAGAACAACGGTAAAGGCCAGCGTGCCGGCGACAGGGCACTGGAGCCCATCTTGGAGCCCCCTCGCCGGCCCCTCGGCAGGGGCTGATTTTCTGCCGAAGGCGCCGCTAAATGACGCAGTTATTTCCGTGCCGTGCCACTAGAATGGCTCCCATCGGGCCACTGCCAACGGAATCGCCATGTCGCTTCGTTCTCCCCTGTATTCACAACGTTCGTTGGTTATCTCACTGGTTGCCCTGCTGGGCTGCGGCTTCCTTGCCACGTCGCTGCTCAGCTACTACGCCTCCCGTACTTCGATCCGCGACAACATCGTCAACACCGAACTGCCGCTGACGTCCGACACGGTGTATTCGGAAATCCAGAAAGACCTGGTCCGCCCGATCCTGATCTCCTCGATGATGGCCCGCGACACCTTTATGCGGGACTGGGTCGTGGCCGGCGAACGCGACCCGATGCAAATGACCCGCTACCTCAACGAGGTCATGACCCACTACAACGCCTACACCGCGTTCTTCGTTTCCAACACCAGCCTGACCTACTACCAGGCCAAGGGCGTGCTGAAAAAGATCAAGGCCGATGAGCCCCGGGACGCCTGGTACTTCCGGGTTCGCGACATGACCGCGCCCTACGAGATCAACGTCGACCCGGACCTGGCCAACCAGGACAACCTGACCTTTTTCATCAACTACAAGGTCTACGACTACCAGAACAACTTCATCGGTGCTGCTGGCGTGGGCCTGACGGTGGACGCCGTGATCAAGCTGATCGACAAGTATCAGCAGCGCTACCAGCGCAGTGTGTATTTCGTCGACACCTTCGGCCGCCTGGTACTCACCGGCGCCGAGGGTGGCCCCGGCGGGGCCCGCAGCGGCCAGTCGCTGAGCGAGCTGCCGAGCATGCAGGAACTGCACGCCAAGCTGCCCAAGCCCCACAGCGGCAGCTACGAATACTCGGCCCAGGGCCAAGGGCATTTCCTTAATGTGCGCTTTATTCCCGAGCTGAACTGGTACCTGTTCGTCGACAAGCGCGAAGACGGCGCCCTCAGCGAAATCCGCCAGTCGCTGTACCTCAACCTGCTGATCTGCCTGCTGGTGACCCTGGTGGTGATCGCCTTGCTGGCCCGCGTGGTGCGCCGTTACCAACGCAAGATTGAAGCCCAGGCGACCCTCGACAGCCTCACCGGGCTGCCCAACCGCCGCGGCTTCGACCTGCTGGCGGCCCAGGCCATACACGAGGCCGTCCGCGAACCCAAGCCCCTCAGCGCCCTGCTGCTGGACCTGGATCACTTCAAGCGCCTGAACGACACCTACGGCCACCTGGCCGGCGACCAGGTGCTGACCGGTTTCGCCCGGGACCTGGAGAGCTGCCTGCGCCAGTCGGACATTGTCTGCCGCTGGGGCGGGGAAGAATTCATCATCCTGCTCAAGGACACCGACAGCGCCACGGCCCTGAAGATTGCCGAGAAGATCCGCCTGCTGACCGAACAACGGCACTATGAGTACGAAGGGCAGTCCCTGCGCCTGACCGTCAGCATCGGCTTGACCACCCTGCAAGCCGACGACACGCTGCACAACCTGCTGTCACGCGCCGACAAGGCGATGTACCGTGCCAAACAGACCGGCCGTAACCGCACCTGCGTGGAAATGCCTCACTCCAGCTATGAATAAACCCGACCTCTGCCCCGCCTGTGGTGCCCGCAACGACTGCACCCTGGCCGACCCGCGCCGCGCCAGCCAGGCCTGCTGGTGCTACAGCGTGAGCATCGACCCGGCCGTGCTCGAAGCGCTGCCTGCGGCGCTGCGCAACCTGGCCTGCCTGTGTCCGCGCTGCGCCCAGGTCGAGGCACAGTTGCAGGCAGCGGCCAAGCCGATCCCGTAAGATGCGCGCCCCTTCCAAATACCGCCGACAGCCATGCGAGTAGACCGTTTCTTCAGCAACCTGCCGCGCTTCAACCGACAACAGGTGCGCCTGCTGCTGGTACAGGGGCGGATCAGGATCGATGGGCAGGTCGTCAGGGACAGCCGCGCCGACGTCACGGAATTCAGCCGGGTCGAACTCGACGCCGAGCTGCTGCAGGAGGCCAAGCGCGCCCGCTACTTCATGCTGCACAAACCCCAGGGTTGCGTCAGCGCCACCCAGGACCCCGAACACGCCACGGTGCTGGACCTGATCCACGAGCCGGACAAACACGAGCTGCACATTGCCGGGCGCTTGGACTACAACACCACAGGACTGATGCTGATCACCAACGACGGCCAGTGGTCCCGGCGCCTGACCCAGCCGCAGACCAAACTGCCCAAGCTCTACTACGTGGAAACCGAACAGCCGCTGGGCCCGGAGTACATCAGCACCTTCGCCCAGGGCCTGTACTTTGCCTACGAAGACCTGACCACCCTGCCCGCCGATCTGGAAATCCTCGGCCCACGGTGCGCTCGGCTGAGCATCGTTGAAGGGCGCTATCACCAGGTCAAGCGCATGTTCGGCCACTTCGACAACAAGGTGCTGCGCCTGCATCGTGAACGCATGGGCCCGTTGGTGCTGGACGCGAACCTGCAACCGGGCGAGTACCGGGCATTGACCGAAGGCGAAATCCGCCAAGTCTGAAACTGCCGCGACTGCGCACGTCGCAGGCGCCAGAAATGACCACTGGGCAGAACCTGCCGAACAATTTGTCCAAGGCACTTGCAGGTTGGTCGCGGCCCTGCTTGAATCAGACCGTCGGCCAAAATGTGACCGATGAGTCACCACCATACTTCTAAGAAACTTTTTGCCGGCAGTGAGCCCTCAGGCTCCGCATTCCCGCCAGCAGATCGCCCGCCTATAACAACACCCGTCGACCTGCCTTATCGGATCGACATGGGCTCCCAGATTCCAGGCGTATGCCTACCTGTCACAAAGCCCGCGCACACTCAGTTGCGCGCATACCCGCTTGCCAGGAGTCTTACGACATGAGGCCAGAAATCGCTGTGCTGGATATACAGGGTCAGTATCGGGTTTACACGGAGTTCTATCGCGCAGATGCCGCAGAAAAGACCATCATTCTGGTCAACGGCTCGATGGCCACTACTGCGTCTTTTGCCCAGACCGTGAAAAACCTGCATCCGCAATTCAATGTGGTGCTCTACGATCAGCCCTACGCGGGCAAATCCAAGGCTCACAACAAGCATGAAAAAATGCTCACCAAGGAAGTCGAAGGGCAGATCCTCCTGGAACTGATCGACCACTTCGCCGCTGAGCACGTGATGTCCTTTTCCTGGGGCGGCGCGCCCACCCTGATCGCCCTGGCGCATCGCCCGCGGCGTATCGAAAAGGCCGTGATCAGCTCCTTCTCGCCGGTGATCAACGAACCGATGCGCGACTACCTGGAACGCGGCGTCGACTACCTGGGCAGCCGTGATGGCAATCGTGTCGGCCACCTGGTCAACGACACCATCGGCAAACACCTGCCGTCGTTGTTCAAGCGCTTCAACTACCGCCACGTCAGCAGCCTGGCGGAGCACGAATACGGGCAGATGCATTTCCACATCAGCCATGTGCTCCACAGCGATCGCCTGTGCTACCTCAAGGCGGCCAACAGCATCGATGTTCCGGTGTTGTTCATGAACGGCGAATGGGACGAGTACACCGCTGCCGATGACGCCAAGCTGTTCGCCAATCATGTGCAGAACTCCAGCTTCAGCACCATCCAGGCGACCGGTCACTTCCTCGACATGGAACACAAATCCGCTTGCCGAGACAGTCGCGACGCCTTGCTGGGGTTTCTGAAACCGGCCAGGCACGAAAGCCGTTCGCGGTATCAGTACGTCCAGGACCACCATGCATTGGCGCTCTGAAATGAGGTCATCGCGGGCAGCCTTGCGCTGCTGAGAATCCGCTGTTTTTTCCAGCAACAGGGTTTGTCCGCGATCGACTGCAACGCCTGCTGTTTTCCTGCCTGTCAGCCTGCCCCGCCTCTGCGTGCCCAACGCCCGCCGTCGACACCCTCCCCTGCCCGCGCGTCCCATTCCACACGCGCAAACGCACGCCACACAAAGAAAAACTTCAAATCCACGCTCACATCTGGTACAAAGTCAGCCGTTCGAGCGGGTGTCGTATAATGGCATTACTCCAGCTTCCCAAGCTGATAACGAGGGTTCGATTCCCTTCACCCGCTCCAGTCCATTTCAAATCCAGCGTCAGGATGCAATGACGAGGGATGCAGCACAGATAAAAGCCGGTCCAATGGACCGGTTTTTTTATGCCCGTCATTCGGCCATGGCTCCTGCCGCAACCCATATCACTGCCGAGAAAACCTCGGGCTGCGTCGCGACAACGCTTGTGTGCAAAAAAAACGGCCCTGGGCTTTCGCCCAGGACCGCGTTCAGTGGTTGCCCCCTTGTTGCCACCCGGCTCCTGCCGGGCATGGGCTTTTTTACCAGCCCGCCACTGTCAGTTGGCTGAACCTGAATTCGATGCAGCGCTGACCGCAAGCCGATTGCAGGCAAAAAACCGGCCACTGAGTGCCGGTTTTTATCTCGCTGGCACCGCCTCAGGTCTTGATCAGCAAGCCCTGGCCGGTCGGTAGGCTGGCAATGGCCACGCCCATGTTCGCCGCCCACTCATCCATGCCCTCTTTCTGCGGTTGGTAGCCATAGAAGGCGTAGTCATCGAGCAGCACGATCGCCCCAGGGACCAGGCGGTCCCACAGGTAGTCCAGGGCCGCGACTTCCGGTTGGGTGCAGTTGAGGTCGATGTGCAGGAACGCAATGCGCTGCGCGTCGATCTGATCGAGGGTCCCGGGAATGCTGCCCTGAATCAGGATCGCCCCTGGCCACTCGGCGAAGTTCTGCTGCACCGCTTCGAAGTTGGTGGTGTAGAAACCCGACGCGATCTCCTTGCGATTGCGCTCGGCCACGCCACCTTCCACTTCGGCATCCGAGAGCGAGCTTTCATCCAGACCGGCAAAGGTGTCCAGCAGGAAGAAGCGCTTGCCACTGTAGTTCCAGTCCAGGTCATGCATGATCGCCGAGCTCAGGAAGCCGCGGTTGACCCCGCACTCGACAAAATCACCCTGCAGCTTGAACGCGGTTCTCGCCGCCCACAGGCCCATGTGCACGCGCCAGAACCATTGATAGTCGGCACCCGCCGCCTTCACCCCACGGCCATACGCCGCCATGTAGGTGGGGTCGATCATAAAGTCATGGTTATGCCGGGACGCCAGGCCATCGTAGTGATAGGTGTCGGCGATCTTCGGCATCAGGGGGTTGTGGGTGGTCTTCTCCACATAGCGGGCATTGCCCTTGTAGGCACGCCCCTCGTTAAGCCCAAAACGCAGATAGTGCTGCGCCGGATCAAGGCCGGCCGCCTTAACATCCGGGTGCAGGTGCAGGTAGTGCTCGGCTGAAAAATCGTCGGGGAGCGACATGGATTATCCCTATCTAGCGAGTGGAGTGGCGCCGGTGACTGACGTAGGGCAAGCGCCCCAGGCACGCAGAATACAGGCAAGGCTCGGCGCACTCCATCAGCGCGCACGAACCTTTACTCCAAACCGTTGGGGATGAGCCTCTAACGAGTCAGGCCAGGCCGATCAGCCCTCCAGCGGGTTGATCTGGCGCCCAGCCTGCAAGGCCTTGGCCATCTGCAGGTGAGTCTCCAGCTTGGGCAGGGTTTCCTCGGCAAAGGCCTTGAGTTCAGGCACCTCGCTGGTTTGCGCCTGCTGCTGGATCTGCTCGATGGCCTCTTCGGTGGCCTTGACCTGGCTGGCGGCATAGGCCGCGTCAAAACCTTCGCCTTCCGGCACCTGGGGCATCATCGCCTTGGCCTTGCTGGCCACCTCTTCCCGAGGGGCCACGGGCAAGTCGAGCTTCTTGGCGATTTTGGCCAGGTGCTGGTTGGCGGTGGTGCGGTCGTTGATCACCTGGATGGTGTAATCCTTGACCTCTTTGGAAGAGGTTTTCTGATGAGCCTGGCGACTGGCTTCAATATCAGCCATGGCCTGGGCCGACGCTTCGTCGATAAAGGCCGCAGGCGACTGGGCGAACGCGCTGCCGGCACTCAAGCCCAGCAACAGCGCCAAGGCTGTACGGCACAAGGACGGGCTCCACGAGTGGGAGTTTCTGGAGTCGGTCATGATTCTCTTCCTCTTGGCCATTGGGGCTGCAACACGCAACACCCGCATGGACTGGGAAACGCCCAACCGGAAAAGGTTTAGAAAAACCGCCTCCGACACGACGAACGGCCCCTGGCCTGTCGCCGTCGATCAGCCTGATGTTGGCTCGCTGTAGCGTTGTTTCGCTGCACGCTTGGCGGCATACATGGCGTCATCGGCATGCTTGAACAACTGCTGCTCCTCAACCCCGTGCTCAGGGTAAAGCGCCACGCCGATGCTTGGCAGCACGCTCAGCAATTGCCCCTCCAGACGCAAAGGTTCGCTGAGCACATGGCGCACTTTTTCGGCCACGATGCCAGCGTCCTCGGGCTGTTGCAGGTTCTCCAGAAGAATCACGAACTCGTCACCGCCGATACGCGCCACAGTGTCGGTGTCGCGCACGCAACGCTTGAGCCGACTGGCCACAGCCTGCAACAACAGGTCGCCCACGCCATGGCCGAAGGTGTCGTTGACCTGCTTGAACTGGTCGAGATCGACATACAGCAAAGCCATACGCCCAGACTCACGCCGAGCCTGGACCAGGGCACGCCGGAGGCGCTCCTTGAGCAGCTCGCGGTTGGGCAGTTGGGTCAGTTGGTCATAATCGGCCAGGTATTGCAGCCGCGCATGCAGGCGTTTGCGCTCGATGGCCGTGGTCAACTGGGCCCCGACAAAATACAGCAGCTCTTGGTCCTGCTCGGTGTAGCACTGATCCCCCGAGGTGCTTTTGACGATCAGGGCGCCGATGGTGCCCTTCTGCGAATTGAGCGGCACCCCCAGCCAACAGGGGCGGCAGCCGGCCTCGTCGAGCGGCTGCGCTTCGGGCTTGAGCAGCACCGGCAGACCGCTGCGCAGCACTTGGTCACAGAGCTGGCCGGTAACGCTGTCGGCGTGGTCCGGACGGGTTTCGCTGTCATCCACATGGTAGGGAAAGCTCAACTGCTGGCAGTGCTCGTCGTACAGCGCCACAGAGAAATTCAACGCGGGCAGCCACTCGCCAATGATCCGGTGAACCCGCTGGAACAGCGCCAGCAAATCCTCGGTGGCATTGGCCGCCTCGGAGATGGCGTACAACGCTGCCTGCTTCGACTCCGCCTGCTTACGCTCGGTGATGTCCCTGGCCACGGCGATTCGCAACTGGTCGACCTCGGACCAGCGCGCCGACCAGAGAATATGGGCCACCCGCCCGTCCTTGCGCAGGTAACGATTCTCGAAGTTGGGCATCGGCGCCCCGGCCATGATTTCCCGAGCCGCCTGCAGGGTGCGCTGGCGATCCGCCGGGTGCACCAGCTCGATCATCGGCCGGCGATCAATTCCTCGGGGGTGTAACCGAAGATCCGCTCGCAGGCGGCACTGACAAAGACAAAACGGCCCTGCGCATCCACCGCACACACGGCATCCAGAAGCAGGTCGATAAAGCTGGCCAGGGGTGCGGAGTTCTTGCTTGCCATCGGGAAAAGAGACTGCCCATGAAAATGATGCACGAGTATCAATCCCTGACGCAGGTCCAACGGTGGTCACCGTTGACGGTTCGCGGCCGCCGCCCTGCGGCCGCTGTATGCCTTGATGAGAGGCAGGAGATTCTGCACGATTGCGCCCGGCGACCACCAGCGGCGTTCGTCAGGCCGAGCGCGAACCTAGTGGAACAGCCCCCTAAACGGGGATAACGGCTAGAGGCTCTGGAACCCCTGGGGCAGGACATAGCGCTGGCCATCATAACGCAAGGTGGTCAGCACCGGCTTGGCGGTCACGCTGCGGGACTGGCATTGCTCACCCTGGCCTTTGCCCGTGGTGGTGAGAGTGACCGAGCGCACGATCAGGTCGGCATAACCGTGGCTGCGGGTCTTGGCGATGTCCAGGGTACGGGTGGTTTCCGTGCGTTCGCCGGCGCAGTTACCGTCCCATTCGCCGCTGTAGGAATAGGCCAAGAACTTGTCCATTACCGGGCGCAGGTTCTCGCCCTCCCGCACATAGAGGTTCAACGAGACTTGATCCATGGGGTTGACCCGGGACGAACCCTTGAACGAAGCACGCACGCCAAAGGCGCGGACCTGTGGGGCCAGTTGATAGCGCCCGGTGTCGAGGGTCAGGCTCTCCAAACCCACGGCGTCGGACATAAAGGCCGACGGTTGCTGGTAGCGGGCCAGGGTCTTGCCGCTGGCGCTGTCCACCAGTGCCAAGCGGAGGTCATAGAGGCCGTCGTCCGAGGCATTGCCCAGAACGGGGTCGGGCTGCAATTCGGAGAGCACGGTGAGGGTTTGCCCAGGGAACGCCGGCCAATCCTTGCACAGCGCATAACCCGGCAGGGTCTGCGTGCGTTGCGGGGCCTGGCACTCGGCAACCGCCTGGGACGCGCTCGTCCACAGCCCGAATACGGCCAAAGAAGCGATCAAAGGGGATGGGAGGTTCATTCACGGCTCCTTGTGATGGCGCGGCAGCGCACGCCTTTGAGGGCGCACTATCCTCCGCGATCACGCGGCGTTCAACCGTCCGTGAAGAGCAATCGGTATCAGCGAAACCAAGCCGCCCGATGCGGGCAGCTTGATTGGGGAAAGTTGACGCTGTGACTGACCAACCCGTGACAGCGCCAGAAGGCGAGCGGTTAAAACGCGCTGCGGAAAATCTCTTCAATCTGCCGCTGGTCCGCCGCCCGCGGGTTGGTCAAGCCACACGCGTCCTTCAACGCGTTGGTGGCCAGGACCGGAATGTCCTGCAGCTTGGCACCCAGTTCACGCAACCCGGCGGGAATTTCCACGTCCTTGGCCAAGGTACGAATGGCGGTGATCGCCGCTTGCGCGCCCTCTTCCGGGCTGAAGCCGCGAATGTCGGCGCCCATGGCATGGGCCACGTCCGTCAACCGATCGGCACACACCATCGCGTTAAAACTCTGCACATGGGGCAGCAGCACGGCGTTGCACACGCCGTGGGGCAGGTCATAAAAACCGCCCAACTGGTGCGCCATAGCGTGCACAAACCCCAGGGACGCATTGTTGAACGCCATGCCCGCCAGGAACTGCGCATACGCCATGTTTTCCCGCGCCACCAGGTCGCTGCCATCACGTACGGCTTCCCGCAGGTTGTTGCTGATCATGCCAATGGCCTTCAGCGCACAGGCATCAGTGATCGGGTTGGCTGCCGTGGACACGTAGGCCTCGATTGCATGGGTCAAGGCGTCCATGCCGGTGGCGGCGGTCAGTCCCTTGGGCATGGCCACCATCAGCGCCGGGTCGTTGACCGACAGCAGGGGCGTGACGTTGCGGTCGACAATGGCCATTTTCACGTGGCGCGACTCGTCGGTGATGATGCAAAAACGGGTCATCTCGCTGGCAGTGCCGGCGGTGGTGTTGATGGCGATCAGCGGCAGTTGGGGTTTGCTGGAGCGGTCGACACCTTCGTAGTCGCGGATATGCCCGCCGTTGGTGGCACACAGGGCAATGCCCTTGGCGCAGTCGTGGGGCGAACCGCCGCCCAGGGAAATCACGAAGTCGCACTGGCCTTGCTGCAACTGCGCCAGGCCCTGCTCGACGTTGTCGATACTCGGGTTGGGTTTGGCGCCGTCGAACACCAGGCTGTCGATGTCCTGCATGGCCAGCTTTTCGGCCACCATGCTCGCTACCCCAGCCTTGGCCAGCCCAGCGTCGGTGACAATCAGCGCCTTGCGGAACCCGTAGTTGCGGATCGCGATCATCGCCTCGTCGAGACAGCCGTTGCCCATGATGTTGACGGCGGGAATAAAGAAGGTGCTGCTCATGGAAAATCCTCTTGGCTGACGCCGAATCTGCGAGGCCGATTCAGCAAACGCGCACAGGATCGACCCATCAGTCAGCCTCGATCTTGATCTGGCTCAAGGGTCTGTCGTGATAAAGTCTGCGCCCTGCAACCCTCTGCCTTGAGACGACAACACGCGATGACGGATTTCCAGGAATTTGATGCCAGCCTTGAAGACTGGACAGCCTTGCGCACCCGCCTGCCGGTTGCCGGTCTGCTGATCGGCAATGGCGCCAGCCGCGCCATCTGGGAGGACTTCGCCTATGACTCGCTGTTCGAGAACGCCCGCACTGTCGAGGAGAAGCCCCTCAGTCCATCGGAGCTGGCGGTGTTCGACGCCCTGCAAACCCGCAGTTTCGAACAGGTGCTCGGCGCACTGAAAACCACCAGCCGGGTCAACAAGGCCCTGGCCGTCAGCTCGGCGGCACCGCGCAACCGCTACTACGCAATCAAGGAAGCGCTGATCAACACGGTGCACGCGGTGCATATTCCCTGGCGCTTGGTGGATACCGCCAGCCTGGCGCAGATCGGCCAGGAACTGAGCCAGTACCGCACGGTGTTCAGCAGCAACTACGACCTGCTCAACCACTGGGCGATCCAGCAGGAAGGCGGGTCCATCAGCGACCTGTTCGAGGGCGAGGATGGGCGCTTCGAGATCGCCGCCAGCCACACCGACAAGACCCGCATGCTCTACCTGCACGGCGGCCTGCACCTGGTGCGCAACCTGGACGGCAGCGCGCGCAAGCTGGGCTCCATCGAGGGCACCCTGCTCGGCAGCTTTGCCATCAATAACACTCTGAAGACCCTGGACGACGTGCCGCTGTTCGTCAGCGAAGGCCCGGTGGCGGACAAGCTCAAGACCATTCGCAGCTCCGACTACCTGTCGTTCTGCCACCAGCAACTGCTGGAGTACAGCGATGCCCTGTGCATCTTCGGCCACCACCTGGGGGAACAGGACAGCCACCTGGTGCAAGCGATTCGCCAGGCGCCGACCAAGACTCTGGCCATCTCCATCACCCCGCGCAACGCGGCCTTTATCCAGCACCAGAAACGCCATTACGCGAAGCTGTTCGCGGGCCTGGACATGACCCTGCATTTCTTTGATGCCAAGAGCCACGCCCTGGGCCGTGCGGACCTGGCGGTACCAGTCGAACGCTGATCGGGCGCCCTGAGCCTCTGCTGCAAGGCACCACGCCGGTGGTGCCTGTTTTCACGGGGCCGCCAAGGCCAGCGTCAGAGCGCCGGAGCGGTCTTGTCCTTGACTTGGGTGCTCGGGCCATTGGCCTTGACGCTGGCGATGCCTTTGTCCCGGGCGGCGTCCGAGGTGTACGACTCGCTGCTGCCGATCACCTGATGATTGCCGGCCTTGAGGTTGAAGTACGGGTGGCCGTCCTTGGTGGTTTTCTTCTCATAACGCTCGTCCAGCGGGCTGTTGGCCTGCACCGAGGCGATGCCGTTCTCGGCGCTGCTGCGGGTGTCGTACAACTCGCTGGTGAGAATGGTCTCGGCATTGGCCGCCTTGAGCACAAAGCGGAACTGACCCGTGCTGCTTTTTTTCAACTCGTACCATCCAGACATGATGTAACTCCTGTGGGTTGATCGGGCATTGCGTGCGCTTTGACAGTTAAGACGCTGTGGGCGGTTTAGCCACCTGGGCCACGGCACCCGGTACGCCCCTGAGCAGCAGGCTGACCGAGGCCCAAGCCGCCAGCGAAGCCAGGGCCAGGAAACCCATCACCGCCCGATAACCGTTGAGAAAGGCGCCCTGGATATCGTCCACCGGGGTGGCGGAGAAGTGGTGGTACAAACCCACCCCCAGGGCCAGACCCAGGCCGCCGCCGACATTGTGCAAGGTCATCAGCGAGCCCATGGCCACCGAACCCACGTCCTCGGGCACCGAAGACATCCCCAGCACCGTCGAGGGGCCGAGGATGCTGGCCCAGCCCAGGCCCATCAGCACAAAGGCGACCAGCAGGTAGGCCAAGGAAGTCTGACGATCGAAGCCAACCTGCAGCAGCGCTGAAAGGACAAACAACAGCAACCCGGTCTTGATCAACAAAGCCGGCCCCTGGCGATCCACCCAACGCCCCACCCACGGCGAGAGCAGCGCCACACCGAGGGTGGTGGGCAACAACAGCAATCCGGCCTCTTGCACGCTGGCGCCACGTATCAGGGCGAGGTACAGGGGCATGACGAAAAACGCCACGCAATAGAACAGCGCCAGGCCGAAACTGGCCACGACGCCGGCGACAAAGCGCCGGTTGGCAAACAAATGCAGATCAATGATGGGGGCTACGACGCGCTGTTCGACCCGGACAAACCCTGCCAGGGCCAACAAGGCCAGCGCGCCCAGGGCCAGGGTCGGCAACGCGGTCCAACCCCAGGCCGCGCCCTGGACGATCACCAGCACCAGGCTCGGCAGGCCAATCAGCAGCAGGATCACCCCCAGCCCGTCCAGCCGGGCATTCGCCTGCGCCGCACGGGACTCATCGACGCTGAAGCTGCAGATGGCCAGGCTCAACAACACAAAGGGCACATTGATCAGGAAGATCCACAGCCAGCCGAAAACACTGGTGATCACCCCGCCCAGCACCGGGCCGACGGCCAGGCCCACGCCATTGACCCCGAACAGCACGCCAAAGGCCTTGCCCTGTTCGGCGCTGTCAAAGGTGCTGGCGACAATGGCCCCCGAGGCGGTGTAGAGCACCGCACAGGCCAGGCCCTGGAAGACCCGGGCGACGATCAGCCACTGGATCTGGCTGGCCAGCCCGGCGCCCAGGGACGCCAGGCCAAAGACACTGAGGCCGATAAACAACACGCGCTTGCGGCCATGCAAGTCGGCCAGGCGCCCCACCAGCACCATGAAGCTGGACAGAGCCAGGATAAAACCGTTGATCACCCATTGCAGGCTGTCCACCGAAGTGCCCAGGTCCGCCTGCAACGAAGGCAGTGCGGTGTTGACGATGGTGAAATCCACACAGCCGAGGAAACTGGCAATACTCACGCCGAACAACGCCCAGTGCTTGCGTTGCTGTTGCGTCACCCCCCCCATGGACACTCCCTTGTCAGCCCCAGATAAACCCTGGTTTGACGGCAAACGCCGCCACCTGATCTTCACCTTATTCAGCCAACTAGAGCCTGTGAAATACCCTTTGCCTCTAAACGCCAAACTTAAAAACGTATGCAAAGGCCTGTATCAGCCCTTGCCCCGTCCAACGCCCTTGGCCCCAGCCCGCAGGAAATCCCCCCAACGCCGCACCAGGTAATTGTGCTCATCCATCACCGAGTTCCACACCGCGATGTGCCCCATGCGCTGCTCATAGGAGCCGCCATCGCGGGTTTCGCCCCGATCGATCAGCGGTTCGCCATCGCTGCCCAGCAGCTCTTCCCGGGCTGGCTTGCCGGCGTACCAGTAATCCCATTCGGCACTGCTCAGGTGGTCGCGGCTGCGCGCCGGGTTGCCGATGTAATAGCCCTGGCGCGCCATCACCGCACCGGGCCAGCCCGACAGCCACCAGTTGAGGTAGGCGTAGGCCGCGTCCAACACCGGGCCCTGGGCATGGCGCGACAGCGACAAGCCGCCGAACCAGGCGCGATAACCCTCGCGGGGCACAGCCAGGCGGTATTTGACCCCGGCCCGATGCAGGCGCATCAGGGTCGGCGACCATAGACTCTGAATATCGATGCTCGGGCTGAGCATCAGCTGTGCGGCTTCTTCATCGTCCGACCAAAATGCCGCGAAATGCCCCTCGCGCTGTTTACGCACCAGGATCTCGGCCAGGCTGTCGATCTCTTCGATGCACAGGTTGCCGATGTCCTTGAACGACGCCAGCCCACTGCCCTGGGTGGCCAGGGCCGCGTCCAGAGCGCCGATCGCCGCATCGCTTTGCAGGGCGATGCGCCCGCTCCAGGCCGGGTCGAGCAACCAGCCCCAGCTTTCGTTGGCACTGGAAAACCCGGCCGGCAGGCGCTCCGGGCGATAGGCAAAACTGTCGGCATTGTGGGTCAGGGGCAACATGCTGATGCGCTCGCTGACCGTACTGCCGAGGCTGCCGTCGTGCTGCACGAACAGCCGCTCGCTGGGTACGCTGCCACTGCCCAGGCGGTCGTTGGCCGACAACCGTCCGCGTTTGGGCAGGTCGTTGATTTCATGCCACAGGGCAATGCGCCGGGTGTCGATGGGCTGGATGGCCCGGGCCGGCCAGACAAAATCGACGTTGTGAAACCACTGGTCGTAGAGGTCGTAACTGTCCGGTTGCATCACCGCGATGCGTTGCGCCTGTTCCACATCGTGCACTTGATAGACCAGGCGAATGCCCAGCTCCTGCTCGGCCCGCAGGCGCAGGGATTCAAGCAAGGTGACCGAAGTGCCGAGGACACGCAAAGTGATCGGTTGGGTTGGCGCCATCAGGCACACTCCCCGCTGGCCGGGGCAAAGCTGCGGGCGAAGACCTCGAAGGAATGACGCAATTGCTCGGGCGACAAACCCCGCAGGATAAACACCAGTCGCGAGCGCCGATCATGACCGGGCCACTGGGAAAGATGCACGGGAGCATGCAGGCAATGCTGCACGCCATGGATAACGATGGGGGCCTGGCTGGCGTTCACGTTGAGCAGTCCTTTGACGCGGAGAATGCGTTCGCCGTGGCATCTTAGCAGCATCGACAACCAGACTCCGAAGCCGACCCAGTCCAGGGGCCGATCGAACTCCAGGCAGCAGACTTGCGCCGCGCCGTGCTGGCTGGCGGCCTGTTCCCGTGGCCGATGCAACTGCCAGCGCGCCACTTCCCGGTCTGGCGTGGCGCTGCGCAAACCCTCCCCCAACAGCAACTGATCGCCGCTTTGTACCGCCTGGGTCAGCAACAGCGGCGCGCCGGGGTTCAGCGCCTGCAAGCGCTCACGCAAACGGGCCTGGGCGCTGGCGTCCACGCAGTCGGCCTTGCTTAACAACAGGCGATCCGCGGCAGCCACCTGGGCCAGCCATTCGGGGTGCAACCGCTCCTGCAACTCGGCGTGGCTGGCATCCACCAGGGTCACCACCAAGCCGATGTGCACCCGCCCACGCAACTGCGGATCGTTGTTCAGGGTGGCGAGGATCGGCGCCGGATCGGCCAGGCCCGTGGTCTCCAGGATCAACCGGCGAAAGGGCGGAATCTCGCCCCGACTGCGGCGCGCCAAAAGCCCAAGCAAGGCGTCTTTCAGCTCACCGCGAATCGAACAACAGACACAGCCACTGGGCAGCAGCACCGTGTCCGGTGCCACCTCTTCCACCAGCAAGTGGTCGATGCCGACATCGCCGAATTCATTGATCAGCAGTGCGGTGTCCCCCAGGCTCTCGCCTTGCAGCAAACGGTTGAGCAAGGTGGTCTTGCCGCTGCCGAGAAACCCGGTGATGACGTTCAGGGCAATACTCATAAACCGTGCTCCAGATGGCTGAGGATCTGCGGATCCAAAGGGTCCAACGGCCGCCCGAGCATCGACTCGGCCTGACCCCAGAGTTGCTCCAGGCTGCTGGCCAGTTCCTGGCGGCCGGTGGCGCCAAGCAACAGATAGGAAGCGCCATGCACGTCCTCGACCTTGAGCCGGAACGGCGCCAATACCCGGTTGATCGCGGCGATCCGGCGCAAGCGCTCCCGGCGCCGGGGCCATTCATCGCCCAACGGATCGCTCCAATGCACATCCTCACCCAGCAGCCCGCAGAGCCCGCACATGTTCAGTCCTCCTTCATGGCATGACGTCGCCGGAGTTCGGGCCCAGGGTCTGGCCGACAAACAGGTTGCCCCCAGGCTCGCTGGCCAGCAGCACTGCCGTGGGCGCCACTTCATCGGCCAGGCCGAAACGCCCCAGAGGCAGCTCGGCAGCCTTGGCGACTTTCCAGGCGCTGCTGATGCCTGCCACCAACGGCGTCTCGATCGGCCCCGGGGCGATGGCATTGACCAACACATTGTTCTTGGCCACTTCCAGGGCCAGGGACTTGGTAAAACCAATCACCCCGGCCTTGGCCGCCGCGTAATGGGTCAGCTCGGCGCCGCCCTTGATGCCCAGTTGCGAGGCGACGTTGATGATCCGTCCCCAACGCTGGGCCAACATGTGTGGCAAGGCGCGCTGGCTGGCGACAAAGACGCTGGTGAGGTCGACCCGCAACATGTCGTTCCACATTTCGATGCTCAGATCAACACAGCGCGCCTGGGTCAGCATGCCGGCGTTGTTCACTAGAATGTCGATGCCGCCGAAGTGTTCGACACAGGCATCGACCCCCGCCTGGGCGCCTTCAACGCTGCCGACATCAGCCACGCATTCGACGACTTCGGCGCCCAGGTCACGGCAGGCTTGGGCGCTCTCGGCAAGGCGCGCGGGGTCGCGGTCGGCCAGTAGCAGGCGCGCCCCCTCCACGGCGTAAGCCCGGGCGATGGCGGCGCCAATACCGCTGCCGGCGCCGGTGATCACGGCGCGGCGATTAGCCAGTTGTGGCATACAAGACTCCTTTGAATATTGGCCCCTGTAGGAGCCGGCTCGCTGGCGATGACAATCCCCTGGACGCCATCGCCGGCAAGCCGGCCCCAACAAAAGGCGATGAGGTTAGTCAGGCCAGCGCACAGTCAGGCCGCCGTCGATAATGATGCTCTGCCCGGTCAGGTAGCTGGACTCGTCGCTGGTGAGAAAGCGCACCAGTGACGCCACTTCATCCGCACGCCCGACCCGTCCCAGGGGGATGGCCTTGGCCGCCTTGGCCAGGCCCTCGGGGCCCAGAGAGTTTTGGCTGTCCAGGGATTGCGGGGTTTCGATCAACCCCGGAATCACCGCGTTGCAGCGAATCCCCTGCCCCGCCAGTTCCACCGCCAGCGAGCGGCACAGCCCGGGCACGCCGGCCTTGGCAGCGGCGTAGTGGGCATGGTCCTGCCAGCCATAGACACCGCCGGCAATCGACGAGATCGCCACCAGGGCACCGCCGTCCCCCATGTAGCGCACAGCCGCGCGGAAGGTGCGCATCACCCCGGTGAGGTCGACGTCGAGCATGGCGTTCCAGGCCTCGTCGGTCATCTCCAGAAGCGGCGCACGGCGCAGCAAACCGGCATTGGCCACGGCGTAATCCAGGCGGCCGAAGGTGTTGAACGCCTGCTCGGCCAGGGCATCCACCGAACGCGTGTCGGTGACGTCCAACGGCAACATCAGGCACTGGCCGCCCACCGCTTCCACCAGGCTGCGGGTGGTTTGCGGATCATGGGGGTCGGCCGGGAAATACCCGCCGGCCACCGCCACGCCACGCTGGGCATAGGCCACAGCCAGGGCCTGGCCGATGCCGCTGGCGGCACCGGTAATCAAAGCAACTTTAAGGGTCATGACCGGCAATCCTTATTTCACGGTTTCAGGACGAACATGGCGGGCAGCGAACATCAAGGCGCCCGACAGGAAGCAAGGCAGCGCGCCGAAGTACAGGGCCGACGTCTGCCAATCGCCACCGGCGGACAGCACCTGGGTGGCACCGAAACCGGCAACCACTGCGCCGATCGGACCCATGGCATGGATGATCGCGCCGCCGGTGGCGCGGATGCTGGTGGGGAAGCTTTCGCTGATAAAGAACAGCGCCGCCGAGTACGGGCCGATCAGGAAGAACAGGCCCAGGCTGTAGAGGCCAACCACCATTGGCATATTGCTCGGGCCGTAAAGCATGCCGGCAAACGACAGGCCGCCAAGCATCCAGCCCAGGCCGATCACGTTGCGCCGGCCGATCTTGTCGCCCATCCAGCCGTGGCTCAGGTAACCGCAGTAACCCACCAGGTTGGAGAGCACCAGGATGATCAGCGAGTTCTCGAACGAGATGTGGTGCACGCTGACGATCACCGACGTGCCGAGCACGCTGAACACTTGGATCGCCGCCCAGTTGAGCAGGATCGCCGCGCCAATCACCAGGGTCGCGCGCCGCGCCGGGCCACGGAAGGCCGCCGCCAGGCCGGCCTTGCTGTGTTCGTCGTAGTCCACGCCGTAGGTGGTGGCCACCGCTTGCGCTTCACTGACCGCGCCGCTTTTGCGCAGCTGGGTGATGCGCTGGTGAATCTGGAACTGCGGGCTCTCCTTGAGCTTGCGCGCCATGATCGCGATGACGATCGCCGGGATCGCGGCAAAGATGAAACAGCCCTGCCAGCCGATGATTGGCAGCAGCACTGCGGTCAAGCCGGCGGCAATCAACGCACCGACCGGCCAGCCGCCCTGCACCAGGCTGTAGATGAAGCCCCGGCGCTTGGCCAATTTCGGGTCATCGGAGGCCGCGTACAGTTCGCTGAGGTAGGTGGCGTTGACTGTCTCCTCGGCGTAACCCAAACCGCCCAGGGAACGAATCAGGATCAGCGGCGACTTGCCCCAGGCCCCGCCGATGGCGGTGAGCGCCGAGCAGATGGCCGAGCCGCTGACGGTGAAGATGATCCCCATGCGCCGGCCCAGCTTGTCCACCAACGGGCCGATGGCCAGGGCCACGACGGCGGTGCCGACCGCGACCCAGGTGGCGATTTCGGCCTGCTCGACCTCGCCCCAGCCGAAGTGCCGGCCGATTTCCGGCAGCAAGGTGCCAAACAGAATGAAGTCGTACACCGCAAACACCCAGGCGAAAAACGCGATCCAGGTGGCAAAGCGCACTTGGGCCGGGGTCAACTGCTGGGGTTTCCAGCCAGTCAGGTCAAGCTTGTTATAGATAGACATGAATCGCGCCTCGATAAGGTAGCGGTGATCAGCGGTTACGGGGGGTACGGCGGATAAAGTCGTCGGCGATCTCGTCGAAGGTGACGAAGCGCACGCCGGCATGGCTCTGGATGTGCTCGATCAAGCGCTCGAGCATCAGCAGCACTTGCGGGCGGCCAGACACGTCGGGATGGATGGTCATGGTGAACACCGCATGCTCGTGCTCGCGGTAGACCCAGTCGAACTGGTCGCGCCACATTTCTTCCAGGTGACGCGGGTTGACGAAACCGTGGCTGTTGGGGGCCTTCTTGATGAACATCATCGGCGGCAGGTCATCCAGGTACCAGTTGGCCGGGATCTCCACCAGGTCAGTTTCCTGGCCGCGCACCAGGGGTTTCATCCAGGTGTCGGGGTGCTGGCTGTAGTCGATCTTGGTCCAGCTATCGCCGACCCGCACGTAGTACGGGTGGAAGTCGTTGTGCATCAGGCTGTGGTCGTACTTGATGCCCTTTTTCAACAGCAGCTCGTTGGTCACCTTGCTGAATTCCCACCAGGGCGCGACGTAGCCGGTGGGGCGCTTGCCGGTGACCTGGGTGATCAGCTCGATGGATTTATCGAGGACGATTTCTTCCTGTTCGGCGGTCATCGCAATCGGGTTTTCGTGGCTGTAGCCATGCACGCCGATTTCATGCCCGGCATCGGCCACGGCCTTCATCTGCTCGGGGAAGGTTTCCATCGAGTGGCCCGGAATAAACCAGGTGGTGCGCAGGCCGTAACGTTCGAACAGTTTGAGCAGGCGCGGCGCACCAATCTCGCCGGCGAACAGACCGCGGGAGATGTCGTCCGGGGAATCTTCACCGCCGTAGGAGCCGAGCCAGCCGGCCACAGCGTCCACGTCGACACCAAATGCACAAAGAATTTCTTTAGCCATGAGCGGCCTCCAATGGTTACGTGTTGATGGAACAAGGTGTTCGGAAACTCAATCGCGCAGCAGCGCCGCCTCCACCGACAGCGCGGCCCGCAGCACGCGCGCGTCCTCGCCCTGGGGCAGGCTCAGCAGCAACCCGGTGGGCAAGCCCTGGGCATCACGGCCGCTGGGCAGGGCCACGCCGGGCATGTCGAGAAAACTGCCGGGCATGGTCAGGCGCAGGGTGGCCAGGTTGGTCCGGGCAAACAGCTCGTCGTCGTGCTCCAGGGGCGCCAATGGCGGCGCCACATGGGCCACGGTGGGCGTGATCAACAGCGCGCCGTCCAACTCGTCCAGCACCCGCTGCTGCAACAGCAGGCGAGCCTCGTACAGCTTGAGCAGTTGACTCGCGGGCATCTGCCGCGCGGCTTCCAGGCGCCGCCGTACCCGAGGATCGAGGCGCTGGGCCT
The DNA here is from genome assembly GCF_023241665.1 of Pseudomonas morbosilactucae. Lineage (NCBI taxonomy): Bacteria > Pseudomonadati > Pseudomonadota > Gammaproteobacteria > Pseudomonadales > Pseudomonadaceae > Pseudomonas > Pseudomonas morbosilactucae. Next base: position 94,169 of record NZ_JALQCX010000049.1, read on the forward strand.
CGGCACTGTCGAGCAACGGCTGGTGCAGGGCGAAGGCTTCCGCGGCGCCCAGCCAGCCGTGGTCCTGAATCAATTGCAGGGTGGCCTGCCAGCTCGCCAGCGGCTGCAAGTCCAGCAGCGCCCCGGCGTCCCGCAGACGCTCAATGGCCTGCATCAGGTTGCCCCGCACCGCAGGCTCGACCCGCGGGTCGTCCAACAACGCGCTGTCGACCCGGAACCGTTGCCCCGCCAGGCTGCGCACCGGCGGCGCCTGGCGCGGGTCATGGCCATGCAGCAACTCATCGATCAACCAGGCATCACGCACGCTGCGAGTCAGCGGACCGAGGCTGTCGAGGCTGTGGGCCAGAGGGAACACACCATCCCGACTGTAGCGCCGCGAACTGCTGCGAAACCCCACCAGACCGTTAAAGGCCGCCGGGATGCGAATCGAACCGGCGGTGTCGGTACCCATGGCGATCGGTACGATGCCGGTCGCCACCGCGACGGCGGAACCGGCCGACGAGCCACCGGGGATACGCGGCTGCGCGTCGCTGTGGGGGTTGATCGGGGTGCCGAAGTGCGGGTTCAGGCCCAACCCGGAATAGGCGAACTCACTGAGGTTGGTCTTGCCCACACTGACCATTCCGGCCCGGCTCAAGCGCCCCACACAGTGAGCATCGAGCAGCGCCGGCGGCGCGTCACGGCGAACCTCAGCGGCGGCGGTGGTGACACTGCCGGCGACGTCGAACAGGTCTTTCCAGGCCAGTGGCACGCCGTCGAACAGGCTCAAGGGCTGCCCATCGCGCCAGCGCGCAGCGGCGGCCTCGGCTTCGCGGCGGGCTCGGGCCGAACACAGGCTGATGAACACATGCTCGGACCGGGCGGCCTGCTCCAGTGCATGTTCCAGCACCTGGACCGGGTCGCTGCGCCGTTCGGCAAAAGCACTGGCCAAAGCCGTGGCATCGAGCGATGGGTAAGGGTTCATGGGGCAACTCCGGAAACCAATAAAACGTATCAAATATTAAAATGTACATTTTATACAGAGCAGAATCCGTGCCATAGATCGCGCCTCCGACTTCTTCAGCCAGGGCAAGACAGGACGGATTTGTTCAGGAATAGCGGGATAGATAGGTTGAAGCAGGACGCCAGCAATGCAGCGAAAATCTGAAGGGTTCGTCAGAAAGGCCTGACTTTAAATAATGTATCTTTCAATAAAAGGTACATTTTAGTGCAAAAAGGTAACACTCCCGCGCCAGCAAGCCCCACGACAGGGCATGAAAACGTGGCCCGCAGTGACACCGGACAACTGTGAGAGAATCCCCGGCCACCGCCGAAAAGCCCCAGAGGAACCGATGAAAGCAGTCTCAGCCGAGGACCCGCGCACCGCGTCGCGCTACGCGATGATCCGTCAGGTATTACGGGACGCGATCATCCAGGGCACCGCCCTGCAAGGCCTGGTCTTGCTGGAAGCGCCCCTGGCCGAGCTGTTCGGCACCAGCCGGGTACCGGTGCGCAAGGCCCTCAACCTGCTGCACGACGAAGGCCTGATCAGCCGTTTCGATGGCCGCGGTTACCTGATCAACCCAGAAGGCCTGGCCATTGAGCCGCTGCGCCTGCCTCTAAGCCATGCCCACCTGGGCCTGGACAGTGGCGACGAGCTGGTGGATACCCGGCCATTGGGGGAACGGATCTACGAAGAAATCGGCAGCGCGCTGTCGACCTGCATTGCCTTCGGCCATTACCGCCTCGACGAGCAGGCTGCCGCCGAGCATTACGGGGTCAGCCGCGCGGTGGTGCGCGAAGCGCTGATGCGCCTGCGTGATCGTGGCCTGGTGGAAAAGGAACCGTACTCGCAGTGGCTGGCCGGGCCGCTGACCGCCCGCGAAGTCACCGAGGACTACGAACTGCGCGCCTGCCTGGAGCCCGAGGCGTTGCGCCAGAGCGCTCCGGGGCTGAGCCGCGAGGTACTGGAGGCGATGCTGGAGCGGGTGAGCGAGGCGCAACAGGCCGAACATTGCAGCCTGGAAGACATCGAACGGATCGAAGAAGACCTGCACCAGCACTGCCTGAGCGGCTTGCAGAACCGCAAGATGGCGGCACTGATTCGCCAGGCCCAGAGCCCGATGATCATCAGCCGGATTTTCTATCGCCTGCTGGGGATTGGCGCCGACCCGGCGATGCTCGCCGAGCACCGGCTGATCCTCGAACTGCTGTTGCACGGTGCCTTCGACGCCGCAGCGCTGAACCTCAAGGAACACCTGCAACGGCGCGGCAACGAATGTTGCAGCGTCTGAAAGTGCTGTCCGTGGTCCCCGAACAAACCCTGCCCGCCTTCCTCAGCAAAATCAGCTAACCCACCCCTGTAGGAGCTGGCTTGCCAGCGATAGCGCCCGCAAGAGCGGCGCAAGGCTCAGGGCCGGCTCCCACAAAAATACACTCGACAGCGTGTGCGGCCGTTTGCCTGTAGGAGCTGGCTTGCC